>CAZPJO010000066.1:0-9951 GCA_964586895.1 uncultured Roseicyclus sp. | reverse complement strand
GGATTGGGCGCGGTCGAACACAGCGTCGATCTATCACCCGACCGGGACCTGCAAGATGGGCCGGAGCAGCGACGCGGTGGTGGATGAACGCCTTCGGGTTCATGGGATATCGGGCCTACGGGTCGCGGATTGTTCGATCATGCCGGAAATCGTTTCGGGCAACACCAATGCGCCCGCGATCATGATTGGGGAAAAGGCCTCGGACCTGATCCTGGAAGATGCGAAGGCGGGTTTGTCAGCGGCCTGAGCAGACCTGAGCCGCGTCCCGGCCCTTTGCGGATCGCACCGGAAAAACATCCCGGTTTCGCCATATTTGGGGCGGGGTCTGCCCCATTGAGGTCACTCAAATTTGGTTAAAATTGTCATCCTCTGAAGGAAACGGCTCAAAGAAGCCGGGGCGAGCGGGCATATGGCAACGATCAATGGCAACGGATCAGACAACACGCTGACCGGCACGGGAACGGCCGACAGCATCACCGGAGGGTCGGGCAACGACACCATCACCGGCGGTGGCGGCAACGATTTGATCGATGGCGGCGCGCCCAATCTGGCGCCCACGCCGCTTGACCTGAACTGGACCGCACAGGGGGCCAATGGCACTTCGGTCGCGGGCGGGTTCACGCAGAACACCGGCGGGATCGATGTTGCGGTCAGCTTCACGAACGACGGTGGAGGGACCAACGCGACCATCTCGACCGCGACCACCTTTGTCGCGGGCAGCGAGCCCTACAATCCGAATTCCAACCTCGCCTTGCAGGGCAATGGCGGCGCGGCGGTCTGGACCGTTGATCTAAACTTTTCGGCTGTGGGTGGGTCGGGCCTTGCGGATGAGGTCGAAAATGTCGCCTTTCGCCTGCAGGACATCGATCAGGCCGGTTGGACCGACATCTTTACCGTCAACGCCTATGATGCGGCGGGCAATCTGATCCCCGTGACGTTGACGCCTTCGGGCAATGACATTGTCAGCGGCAACACGGTCACGGCGGGGCCGGGGGCGACGGCGGCGAGCGATCCGCTAGGCTCGGTGCTGGTCGAGATCGCGGGACCGGTCGCACGGGTCGAGATCATCTATGAAAACGGCGGAACCTCGGGGCAGTTGGGCCTGATCACGGACGTGACCTTTGATGCGGTTCCGACCGATGACGACGCGCTGTTCGGGGAGGCCGGGAACGATACGCTGATCGGCGGGTTCGGGGATGATGTGCTCGACGGCGGCGACGACAACGACAGCATCGACGGCGGGTCGGGCAACGATGTGCTGATCGGCAGCGATGGCAATGACACGCTACGCGGCGGCGGCGGGCAAGACGACCTGCAGGGCGGATCGGGGGGCGATGCGCTTTTCGGGGACGATGGCAATGATACGCTGAACGGCGGGGTCGGTGGCGACACGTTGGACGGCGGCGCGGGCGACGACAGCCTTTTGGGCGGCAGCGGTTTCGATATCCTGACCGGAGGGGACGGGGCCGATACGCTGGACGGTGGCAACGGCAACGACACGATCACGGCCATGGGCGGCGATGTCGTGATCGGCGGCGAGGGCGGCACCGATACCGCCGACCGGCTGATTGTGGACGATGTGGCCGAAGTGATCTTCGACCCGGCCAACGGCGAAAATGGCACGGTGGTATTCAACGACGGCTCGACTGCGAGTTTCACCGGCATCGAAGAGCTGATCGTGAACGGCGGCCCCGACGGGATCGTGGCGGGCACGGCAGGCAATGATGTGATCGACAGCGCGTATGTCGATGAAAACCTTGAACAAGTCGACAATGATGACGGCACGCTTGGCACCACGGGCGACCAGGATGCGATCGAGGCCGGGGGCGGCGACGACACGGTTTACGCAGGCGAAGGCGATGACAGCGTGGTCGGCGGCCCGAGCGGCGCGTTGACCACCGCAAGTGTCGAAAGCCTCAGCTGGGTAGCGGAAGGGGCAGACGGGACCGACCTTTTGGGCGGGTTCACACAAGACACCGGGCTCGCAAATATTTCCGTCTCGATCACCGATGATGGCGCGTTGACCCAATCCGGGGTCTCGACGCTGACGCAGTATACCGCGGGTGCGAGCGAGCCCTTCGCCACAAATTCCGGCCTTGCTTTGGGCGGCAATGGCGGTGCGGATGTGACCTCTGCGCTGTTCAACAGCGATGTGGAACTGAGCAATGTGGCGTTCCGGATCAACGATGTGGACAGCGGGTCCTGGATCGATGTCCTGACGGTCAACGCGTTCGATGCGAACGGCAACCCGGTCGCCGTGACATTGACGCCCGCAGGCGACGACATTGTGTCGGGGCAGACCGTGACGGGCGGCGCGGCGAGCGATGATCCCGACCTGGCGAATGGCTCGGTCCTGGTGGAAATTGCGGGTCCGATCACATCGTTCGAGGTCATCTACGAAAACGACAGCACCGGCGGACAGGTTGTTTACCTGACGGATGTGCATTTCACCGCCAGCGAGTTCGACGACGACGTCCTGCACGGCGATCAGGGGGGGGATACGCTGGAGGGCGGCGCGGGCAATGACATGTTGTTCGGCGACCAGCTTGCGCTTGACCCGGCGACGCTCGCATCGGGCACCGGCGGCACGGCAACATCGGTCACGTTCCAGAACGACAGCCCATTCGCCGTGGAGCTGGCGCAAATCGACAGCGCGGGCAACGTCGTTGCGGTCATCACGATCCCGGCGGGCAACGTTTTCACCGCACCGTCCAGCACCCAGATGAACTGGGTCCTGCGCGACCCGTCAACGGATGACATCCTGCAGGTCTATGAGGCCCCGGCCGACGGATCGACGCAGGTCTTCGACAGCACGGGCGCCGACCGGCTGGAGGGCGGGTTGGGGGATGACACGCTTTCGGGTGACTTCGGCAACGACACGCTTATCGGCGGCGACGGGGCCGACAGCCTTGTCGGCGGATCGGGCAACGACACGCTATACGGCGATAACGGCGACGGGGCCGCGGCCAATGGCACGCTGATCTACGAGGATGATTTCGACGGCGGCGCGGCGGGTTGGAGCCCGGCCGCCGCAGACAATACCGACCCGTATTTTGGCAGCGTCCTTGGCCGGGTTTCGGGGACCACAAGCCCAACGGATATAGAGATCAGCCGCAGCTTCGATCTGGATGACAGTTTCGACGATGCCGTCATTGAGTTCGATTTCCACCGCATCGACAGCTGGGACAACGAAGCGTTTCAGATCTACGCCAACGGCGACGAGATCTTCAGCCAGCAATTCTTTCCCTCGACCGTGGCAGGCGGGTCGAACAGCGTCACGGTCGATGGTGTCACCTACAATGTGACGCTGACCTCGCTGGGGGATGCGGCGCAGAACGGGTATTGGAGCGGCCAGAGCTGGACTGCGGATCAAAGCTTCCGCGTGCGGATCGAAGTGGAAAACGCCCCCGACACACTGGAACTTGGCTTCGGCTCGACCCTCGATCAGGCGGTGACCGACGAAAGCTATGCGTTCGACAATTTCGCCATCGTCTCGACAAACGACACCGCGATCGATCCGATCGCGTTCACGTCCGCCGGATCGGCGAGCAACGACACGATCGACGGCGGCGATGGCGACGATTCCATCATGGGCGAGCAAGGCGCGGATCAGCTTTCGGGCGGATCGGGGGATGACACGATCCTTGGCGGTGAAGGCGACGACGCGATCCTTGGCGGCGCCGGTGAAGATCGCATCATCACCGGACAAGGCGCGGATACGGTCAACGCGGGCGACGATGCCGATTACATCGTGGGCTCGTCGGGCGACGTCATCGACGGCGGCGAAGGCGGCGACGACAACGATACCCTGTTCCTTGGCGATGCCGGTGCGACGATCCTATATGACGGCGGCAACCCGGAAAACGGCACCGTCACATTCAGCGACGGCAGCATTCTGAGCTTTGCCAATATTGAGACGGTGATCCCCTGTTTCACGCCCGGCAGCCGGGTGGAAGTCGCGCGCGGCACGTTCAAGGTCGAGGATTTGCGCGTCGGCGACCTGATCCGGACGCGCGATGCGGGGCTACAGCCGATCCGCTGGATCGGGCGCAAGGTTGTGACCCAATTCGATCTGGCCACGGCGCCACATCTCAGGCCGATCCGCATCTGCAAAGGCGCGTTGGGCAAAGGTGTTCCGAACCGCGACATGGAGGTTTCGCCCCAGCACCGGATGATGATCGAAGGTGTCGGGGCGGAGCTTTTGTTCGGCGAAGCGCAGGTTCTGGTGCGTGCCAAGCACCTGACGCATCTGCCCGGGGTCGAAATTGTGCATCGGTGCGAGCGTGTCACGTATATTCACCTGATGTGCGATGCGCATGAAGTGATCCGCGTCGACGGCGCCTGGACCGAGAGTTTCCAGCCCGGCGATATGGTCGGCAACACGGAAGCGCGGGAGATCTTTGGCGATCTGCTGGCGGCATTCCCGGATCTGGGCACCGATAGCGGGCAGGATGTGTATACGTCGGCGCGGCTGAGCCTGAAGGCGCATGAAGCGGCGCTGATCCGGGCGGATGTAATGGGCTAGACGCGCCGCAACGGGGCGTCGCGCCGGTTCACCAGGTTCGGGATCTGGCCGCGCGTTTTCTCGACCAGGCTGAGGTCAAGATCAACGACACCGATCTTGGGCGCGCCGCCTTCGAGATCGGCGATCACCTTGCCCCACGGGTCCACGGCCAGCGCATGACCATAGGTTTCACGCCCGTCGGCATGGTGGCCTGCCTGAGCGGGCGCGATGACATAGGCCCCGGTTTCAATGGCGCGGGCGCGCAGCAGCACATGCCAATGCGCCCGGCCCGTGGGCACGGTGAAGGCGGCGGGGCTGAAGATCACGCGCGCGCCATCTTCGGCGAGCGTGCGGTGCAGATGCGGAAACCGCATATCATAGCAGATCGTCAGGCCCATCGGCCCCCATGGCGTATCGGCCAGAACCGCGGCATCGCCCGGCGCGAAAGCCTTGGATTCCTTGAAGGTCGCGCCCGGCACGTCGACGTCGAACAGGTGGATCTTGTTGTAGATCGCGCGAATTTCGCCGTCGGGATCAATGAGGGTGGATTGGTTGAAAAACCGCCCATCGGGCGCCAGCACGGGGGTTGAGCCGGTGTGGAGCCAAAGGCCGTGCTTTGCCGCGGCTTCGCGGCAGGCGGCAATAAAGGGATCGGCTTCGGCGGTGACAACCTGTGTGGCGGACAGCGTGCGATTGGCGTTCATCAGGCCAGACACCTCGGGAAGGGCGAGCATATCGGCCCCCTGCCCTTTCGCATCCGCCGCAAGGGTTTGCATCGTGGCGATGTTCGGCGCGTGGCTATCGGCCGAGCACATCTGCGCAACAGCGATGCGAAGGTTATGTTCCATGGTTGCTCAGCGTCCTTGCGATGGCATCTTTCCAACCTGCATAGCGCGCGGCGCGGGTGGTGTCGTCCATCTGCGGCTCAAACTTGCGCTCCAGCGCCCAAGTCTCAGCAAATTGGTCGCGGTCGGGGTAAATGCCTGCACGGTTGCCCGCGATCCAGGCAGCGCCAAGGGCCGTGGTTTCCAGAACCTCGGGCCGATCCACCGGCGCGCCGATGATGTCGGCGAGGAATTGCATCGTCCAATCCGACGCGGTCATGCCGCCATCGACGCGGACGGTGCCGGTCTTTCCCGGGTAATCGGCGGCCATGGCTTCCAGCAGGTCGCGGGTCTGGAAGCCCACGCTTTCCAGCGCAGCGCGGGCGAATTCGGCGGGGCCGGAGTTGCGCGTGAGGCCGAAGATTGCGCCCCGCGCGTCCGGGTCCCAATAGGGTGCACCGAGGCCGGTGAAGGCGGGCACCATGTAAAGGGTTTGGGCCGGATCGGCCTGCTCCGCGAGGGGGGCGGTTTGCGGGGCATCGTCGATGATCTTGAGCCCATCGCGGAGCCATTGCACCACCGCGCCCGCGATGAAGATGGAGCCTTCCAGCGCATAGGTCGGCGTCCCGTCGAATTGGTAGGCGATGGTCCCCAACATCCGGTTTTGCGAGGTCACAAGTGTGTCGCCGGTGTTCAGCAGCGCAAAGCAGCCGGTGCCGTAGGTCGATTTCATCATACCCGGTTGGAAGCAGGCCTGGCCCACGGTCGCGGCCTGTTGGTCGCCCGCCACGCCGAGGATCGGGATCGTACCGCCAAGCAGGGAGGTTTCGCCAAAATCGGCGGCACAATCGAGGACCTTGGGCAGGATCGCGGCAGGGATGTCGAGCATCGCAAGGATGTCATCATCCCAGCGCCCCTCTCGGATGTTATAGAGCAGCGTGCGCGCAGCATTGGTGGCGTCGGTGACGTGGCGCGCGCCGCCGGTCAGCCGCCAGATCAGGAAGCTGTCGATGGTGCCGAAGGCGAGTTCCCCGGCCTCGGCCCCCCCCCGCGCGCCATCCACCTTGTCCACAAGCCACGCCAATTTCGTGCCGCTGAAATAGGGATCGAGCAGAAGGCCGGTTTTCTCTCGCACCATCGGCTCTTGGCCATCCGCCTTGAGTTGCGCGCAGAGATCGGCGGTGCGGCGATCTTGCCAGACGATTGCGTTGTGCACCGGCTCGCCGGTTTCGCGATCCCACAAGACGACGGTCTCGCGTTGATTGGTGATGCCGATGGCAGCCACGTCGCCGCTTTGGGCCAACACCTGTTTGCAGGTCGCCAGCACAGTGGCCCAGATCTCTTCGGCGTCATGCTCCACCCAGCCGGAGGCCGGAAAATGCTGCGTGAATTCCTGCTGCGCGCTGGCTTGGGGGCGCAGGCCGGCATCGAAGATGATGGCGCGCGACGAGGTCGTGCCCTGATCGATGGCGAGGATCTGGGTCATGGGACCTCCTTATCCGAAGCGGTTGGGCATGGGCGTGCCGCGTTGGCAAAAGAACACCAAAAGCATGATGCTATAGCCGATGGCGGCAATTGCGAGCAGACTCAGGACGGCGAAAGATGTCCCGAGCGTGGTGCTTGATACCAGGCCAAGCGCGGCCAACACGACCGCAATCGTGGCCAGCAAATAGCCGCCAATCCACCAGCCGGACCGGTCGGTGTCGTGCAGCCTGCGCCAACTGACGGCGAGCGTCGGCAGTAGCGTTCCCAGTGACAGGATCGCATTGGCAGGCCCGCCGGTTTCCAGCGAGCCGGGAACCAGGACCGCGTCGATGAGCGTCGCCGCGAGCCCCGCGAGGAAAAGGAACAGGGCGTAGAACCAGTATTCCGAACGGCTGGCCCGGCCACTGAACGTCGCGTATTTCGAGAAACAGACGCGGATCGCCTCGCCAAAGGAGCGCGACGGGGCACCGACATAGAGGCCATCGGGGCCGACCTGCCCGGACGCAGCCGGATCGGCATAGGCGGACCCTGCGGATCCCGCGGGCCGTGCATCCGGATCGGCAGAAGGCGGCGGGGGAGGCGGCATCCCGTCATCGGCAAACGAGAAATGCCGCGTCGCGGCCTCCCATCCGTCCAACCCATCACGCCAGACAAGCGTGTCGCCGACGATCTGGTGCGCACCGATCAGACGCGCAATCTCGGCCTCGTCCACGGGGCCGCGGCGTTCATCGTCTTCCGCGTAATACCAGATGGTCATCGATGCAGGTCCTTGCCGTGCGTTGGTGCTATCATTGATCTTTGGTTTGCCCACAATGTAAAGACGCCCCCCGATCAGGCGGCTTGTTGATGCGCGACCATGAACGTGTCGATCGCCGCGATCTGATCGGGCGAAAGCCGCAGCCCCAGCTTCGACCGTCGCCAGACCACATCCGCCGCCGTGCGCGCGAATTCGTATTGCATCAGCCACCGCACTTCGGCCTCCGTCAGTGTTGCGCCGAAATCGAGGCCCAGATCCTCGGCCTTTTGCGCCCGTCCAAGGACGTCTTTCGCATCCGTTCCGTAGGCGCGGACAAGCCGCCTGGCCCAACGATCCGAAAGAAACGGATAGGCCACCATCAGCGCGCCGATCTGTGCCTGCACCCCGTCCACCGGGAAATCACCACCGGGAAGCGGCACGCCGGCGGTCCAATGCCCGCCAGCCTTGGGAAAGAACCGCGCCAGCTTGCCCCAGACGTCTTCGGCCAGGACCCGGTAGGTGGTGATCTTGCCGCCAAACACGCTGAGCAACGGCGCGCCGGATTGATCGAGTGACAGGACATAGTCGCGGGTCGCCGCCGTGGCGGATTTGGCGCCATCGTCATAGAGCGGGCGCACCCCTGAATAAGTCCAGACGACATCCTCGGCACTCAGCGTTTGCTTGAAATACTCGTTTGCGAAGCGCAGGAGGTAATCGCGTTCCTCGGGCGTGCAACTGGCCTGTCGCGGGTCGTCGGTATGTTCGGCGTCCGGCTCGCTATGCTCCGCATCCGTGGTGCCGATCAGGGTGAAATCGGTCTCATAGGGGATCGCGAAGATGATCCGCCCGTCCGTTCCCTGGAAAAAATAGCATTTGTCATGCTCGAACAATTGCCGCGTGACGATGTGCGACCCGCGCACCAGCCGCACCCCTTCGGACGAGTTCTGTCGCGCCACGTTGCGCACGACATCGGCAACCCAGGGACCACCGGCGTTCACAAGCGCCCTCGCATAGACGACGCCCGCACCTTCGCCCTCCATCTCGATGCGCCACAGCCCGCCCTCGCGCGTGGCGCTGATGACCCGTGTGCGCACCATGATCCGGGCACCGCGATTCTCCGCGTCGCGCGCATTGAGCACGACAAGCCGCGCATCTTCGACCCAGCAATCGGAATATTCGTAGGCCTTGGTGAAGCGGTCGTGCAGCGGCGCGCCTTCCGGCGTCCCGTCCAGTGAAACCGTCGCGGTGCCCGGCAGGATCTTTCGCCCGCCCAGTTTGTCATAAAGAAACAGCCCCAACCGGATCAGCCAATTGGGACGGCGGCCTTTCATCCACGGCATAAGCGTCGTCAGGATACGCGATGTCGGGGTGGAATTGTCGAACCGCATATCCTTGGACAACGGCAGCACAAAGCGCATCGGCCAGGAGATGTGCGGCATCGCTTGCAGCAGCGTTTCGCGCTCTTTCAAGGCGTGGCGGACCAGTTTGAATTCGAAATACTCAAGATAGCGCAACCCGCCATGGAACAGCTTGGTCGACGCGCTTGAGGTCGCGCCTGCAAGGTCCTCCATTTCCGCAAGAGCAACGCTCAGGCCCCGGCCCTGGGCATCCCGCGCAATCCCGCAGCCGTTAATGCCGCCGCCGATGACGAAAAGATCGTAGGTCTCTGCCATGTCGCTCGCTCCGCGTGTGGTGATCGCGTGCTTTCACTTCATGTTCGATCCGTCAAGTTACATGTTCGATTTTTTTCGTTTTCGGCCTATTCAAGGGCATCCACCAAGGCTTCCACCTGCGGCCCGAGCGCATCGACAATCACCGCCACGCCGCGCGCATTGGGATGGATGCCGTCGGATTGCATCAGGTCCACAAGACTTCCCGGATCACTTTCGGGGGTGCCTGCGAAGCCGGCAAAGAAATTCTCCGCATAGAGTGTGTCGAAGTCCGCCGCCAAATCGGGATACATCGCATTGAATGCCTGCTGATATTCCGGGCCGTAGTTTCCGGGCGCGGACATGCCGATGAGCAGAACCTCAACCCCTGCGTCATCGGCGATGTCCAGGATACCCGCAAGGTTGGCGCGGCTGGCCTCGGGCGGGATGGCACGCAAAAGATCGTTGCCCCCCAGCGTGACGATCATGCCATCGACCTCATCGGTCAGGGTCCAGGCCGCGCGCGCAAGCCCGCCCGCCGTCGTATCACCCGACACCCCGGCATTGATCAGGCGCACCTCGTGGCCGCGCGCGCGCAACCACGCCTCCATCTGCGGAACGAACCCCTCTTCCTGCACCAGGCCGTAACCTTGCGTCAGGCTGTCACCAAGGGCCGCGATCACCACCTCGTCCGCCGCCTCCGGGAGGGGGGCTGGGTGGTGGGTTTCTTTAAATAGGAGGGCTGGCTTGATG
>CAZPJO010000065.1:0-9992 GCA_964586895.1 uncultured Roseicyclus sp. | reverse complement strand
AATACACCATCGGTCAGCCCTTCGTGTATCCGCGCAACGACCTGAGCTATGCGGCGAATATCCTGCGCATGTGCTTTGCCGTCCCGGCCGAAGAATATGTCGTCGACCCGATCCTTGAGACGGCAATGGACCGCATCTTCACCCTGCATGCCGACCACGAACAAAACGCGTCGACCTCGACGGTGCGCCTTGCGTCGTCTTCTGGGGCGAACCCGTTCGCCTGCATCGCCGCCGGCATCGCCTGCCTCTGGGGCCCCGCGCATGGCGGCGCCAATCAGGCCTGCCTTGAGATGTTGGAAGAAATCGGCACGGTCGACCGGATCCCGGAATTCATCGCGCGCGCCAAGGACAAGAACGATGATTACCGCCTGATGGGCTTTGGCCACCGGGTCTACAAAAATCACGATCCGCGCGCGACGGTAATGAAGAAGTCCGCCGATGACGTGCTCAACCTTCTGGGCGTCGAGAACAACCCCAAGCTACAGGTCGCCAAGGCGCTTGAAAAAGCCGCCCTGGACGATTCGTATTTCGCAGACAAAAAGCTGTTCCCGAACGTTGATTTCTACTCCGGCATCATCCTTGAGGCGATGGGCTTCCCCACCTCGATGTTCACGCCGATCTTTGCCCTGTCGCGGACCGTTGGCTGGATTTCGCAGTGGAAAGAACAACTTGCCGATCCGGCGCTCAAGATCGGGCGCCCGCGGCAGCTTTACATGGGCGAGACGCTGCGCGACTACGTGCCAATCGACAAACGCTAAGGCGCACGGCCCCCATGAACGCCAAACGGCCGCCCCTAACCCGGGCGGCCGTTTCAGTTTGCGGCCGTGATGACCCGGCGCCCGCGACACCTGCCCCATACGGGCAGAGATTCAGGCGGCCTCTGACGCCAGCAAACGGATACGTTCCACCATCGCCCGGACGCCGTTCGAGCGCTGCGACGACAAGTGTTCATCCAGCCCCAGCCGCGCCAATTCCGAGGCCGCGTCAACGGCCAAAACCTCCGCATGGCTGAGCCCGCCGTAAAGCGCATGCAGAACCGCGATCAAACCGCGCACAATGATCGCGTCGCTGTCACCGTGGAAATCGAACCGCGCCCCATCGATGCGGGGCAGGATCCAGACCTGACTTGCGCAACCGTCCACCTTGGTGGCGGGAACCTTGACCGCATCATCCAACGGGTCCATCGCCTTGCCCAATTCGATGACGTGACGATACCGTTCTTCCCAATCATCAAGAAATTCAAAGGTTTCCGCGATGTCTTCAAAGGCTTCGCTGGCCATTTCCATGCTCCTGCGGGCTGTGTCCCTCCGTGACGTAGGGGCTGTACCGCGCAAGGTAAAGGGCCGCATGGGCGGGCGATGCTTCCCAACCTGCGCGCGATCCGTTAGGCCATGGTTTGAGTGAAGTTCGAAAGGCCATCAGATGCTTTTGCGCGCCGTCCTTGTCTTGTCGTTGAGCTTGTCCGTTGCGGCCTGCGGCAACAGCCGCTTGAACCCGTTGAACTGGTTTTCGGGGGATCGTGAGGAACGGGTCCGCGTCGACCCCGATGCTGCCGCTGGCACGCCCACCGACCCGCGCGGTCTTGTCACTGAAATCACACAACTTTCCATCGAGCCGACCACATCGGGCGCGATCCTGCGTGCCACCGGTGTGACGCCGACGCAGGGCTATTTCGCGGCAGATCTGGTGATGGTCGAGGCGGACGATGGCACGCTTGTGTTCGATTTCCGCGCCGCAGCCCCTGCAGGCACGGCGATCCCGGGCACTCAAACCATCACGGCGGGCGTTACCCTGACCAATGGCGAGCTGGCCGGGATCCGGTCAATCGCCGTCGTCGCGGCACAGAACCGGCGCACGGTTTCGCGGTAAGCCAGTCGCGAGAATATACGTGAATGTCGGCGGTGAGAGCCTTGAAATCACACGGTTTCAGATCTCGACGATCTTGACCTTCTGACCCTTGGCCGAAAGGGCCACCTCACCATTGAGAAGCCGTTCCGCATCCGATCCAAAGACCTCGTGACGCCACCCTGACGACCACGCGCCCTGCGTATGGCCCGATGCGATATCATCAAGATCGCTGGATGAGGCGATGAGTTTCGGGGCCACGCCGGCCGCTTCGGCCTTGGCCTTCAACAACACGCGCAACAGATCGGCCAATGCGGGGTTGAGGTTTGAACGATCCTTGCCCTGCGCGGGTTTCGGCACGTCCGAATTGGGCACGGCAAGCCCGCGTGCGACAGCCTCGATCAGCCCCTCGGCAATCGCACCCTTCCGCGCATCACGCAAAAGCAGGCGGGATTTTCCCAGGTCGCTCAACGACTTGGGCTTTGTGCCCGCAAGCTCCATCAAGGCGTCGTCCTTCAGGACACGGTTGCGCGGGATGTTACGTTCCTGCGCGTAGGTCTCGCGGAACGCGGCAAGCTCGCGCGCAATCGCAACCATCCGGCCCGAGTTCGAACGCAGCTTCAAACGCCGCCACGCCTCATCGGGTTGCACGACGTAATTCGACGCATCGGTCAACTGCGCAAGTTCTTCCTCAAGCCAATGGGTCCGGCCCGTGCGCGCCAGATCTTCGCAAAGGTATTCGTAGATCTGGCGAAGATGCGTCACATCCGCGATGGCATAGGTTTTCTGCGCATCGCTGAGCGGACGGCGGGACCAATCGGTGAACCGGCTCGACTTGTCGAGCGGGGCCTTGGCAATCTTGCGCACCAATGTCTCGTACCCGACCTGATCGCCAAAGCCGCAGACCATCGCCGCGACCTGCGTATCAAACAGTGGCGTGGGCACCACGTTGCCTTCCACATGGAAAATCTCAAGGTCCTGCCGCGCGGCATGGAAAACCTTGACCACATCGGGGTTTTTGAACAGCTCATAAAGCGGCTCCAGCGACAGGCCCTCGGCCAGCGGATCAATCAGGACCGCGTCGCTTTCATCCTCGCCCGGCAAGGCCACCTGCACCAGGCAGAGCTGTGCGAAATAGGTGCGCTCGCGCAGGAATTCGGTGTCGACGGTCACGAAGGGAACCTTGGCCGCGCGGGCGCAGAAGGCGGCGAGGTCAGCGGTGGTGGTCAGGGTCTGGGGCACGGGTTTTGCGTTCGTCTTGTTGGGAAATCAACCATCGCAGCCTGATAAAGGAGGTTCGCGACGAAGGAAAGAGACGCACCGCGAAGAGCGCGCGGGTGTGGCGATGCGCCCATGACCTTGGGGGCCTTATGCGGCCCCGGGGCTCAGGGCAGGTGAACGGGCGTGCGGTCCCCGGCGGCGAACCGACGCAGGACCGCTGGATAAAGCGCATGCTCGAACGGCAATATGCGCGCGGCCAGGCTTTCGGGCGTGTCGGAGGCCTCGATCGGGACGCGCGCCTGGCCCAGGATGGGGCCGTCATCAAGCACGGGCGTGACCTCATGGACCGAGCACCCCGCCTCTGCATCGCCTGCAGCGATGGCACGCGCATGGGTGTTCAAGCCTTTGTATTTCGGCAACAATGAAGGGTGGATGTTGAGCATGCGCCCTTCCCATTGGCCCACGAAACCGGCCGTGAGAACCCGCATGAAGCCCGCAAGGCAGATCATGTCGGGCGCATATTGCACAAGCGCCTTGTGTAGCGCGCCCTCGAACGCCACCCGGTCGCCCGCAAAGGGGCGATGATCGACGCAGACGGCTGGAATATCCATCGCAGTGGCACGTTCCAAGCCTGCCGCGTCGGGCAGGTTGGAGATCACCACACAGGGCCGCGCCGGGTGATCATCCGACATCGACCGGGCCAGCGCCACCATGTTGGACCCACCGCCGGAAATCAGGATCGCGACGCGTTTGCTCACGCAAGTTGCCCGGAATAGCGCACACTTGCGCCTGCCGTCACGGTGCCGATGCGAAAGACCTTCTCGCCTTCGGCGTCGAGCCGCGCGGAAAGGGCCTCTGCGGCATCGGGTGCCACGACAAGCACCATGCCGATCCCGGCGTTGAAGGTCTTGAGCAATTCCGCCTGATCCAGACCGCCCTCTTGGCTGAGCCAGCCGAAGACGGGCGGCAAAGGCCATGAAGACAGGTCGACCGACGCGCCCAACCCATCGGGCAAGACGCGCGGCAGGTTCTCGGTCAGGCCACCGCCGGTGATATGGGCCAGCCCATGCACACCGCCCGCCCGGATCGCCGACAAGGCCGATTTCACGTAGAGCCGCGTGGGCGCCAGCAGCGCCGCACCAAGCGAGGTCTGCGCGAACGGCGCGGGCGCGTCCCAGTCCAGCCCGATCCGCTCTACCACACGCCGGACCAGAGAATAGCCGTTGGAGTGCACCCCGTCGGATCCAAGCCCGAGAAGAACATCGCCCTCGGCCACGTCCCGGGGCAAGGCCGTGCCGCGATTCATGGCCCCGACCGCAAAGCCCGCAAGGTCGAAATCCCCCGGCGCATACATCCCCGGCATTTCCGCCGTCTCGCCCCCGATCAGGGCGCAACCACTGTCGGCGCAGCCCTTTGCAATGCCTTCCACGATGGTGGCGGCGGCCTCGACCTCAAGCTTGCCGGTGGCGAAATAGTCCAGGAAAAACAGGGGCTCAGCGCCCTGACACACCAAATCATTGACGCACATCGCCACCAGATCGACGCCGATCGTGTCGAAATGGCCGGTGTCGATGGCAATCTTGAGCTTGGTGCCGACGCCGTCCGTCGCGGCCACCAGAACAGGGTCATCATACCCCGCCGCCTTGAGATCAAACAGCGCACCGAACCCGCCAAGACCGGCCATGACGCCCGGCCTGTTGGTGGCGGCAGCGGCCGGTTTGATCCGATCCACCAGGGCATTGCCAGCGTCGATATCGACGCCCGCCTGCGCATAAGTCAGCGCCGATTTGCCATCGTCAGTCATCGCGAACATCCCCCGAATGCGGCCTTTGCGCGTGCGTTACCAGCACCCGCGCGCGACGTCCATGCACCAGCCGGTCCGACACGGCGCGTTACGCCCAATTTTAGACAAATTGGCCGACTACCGTTTCGCAAACGGCAACAATTAGATAACGATCAGACCCCGGGGCAATTCATGGCAAACGGTCGGAAAACCGAGATCTTCTTTATCATCGACGGCACCCGGCTTGAGGCGCAGGCCTGTTTGCTGGCCCCCAGTTTGAAAACACACCTCGCGGATCATCAAACCGCCGTGGCCTATGTGCGCGAAGATTACCGCGGCGCACTGAACCCTTTGACCTTGGATGTCCTGACCGCATCGGGGGTCGACTTGCGCGTTATTCCCGGCACCGCCGATGGGCATGGCCCATGGGCAGCACCCTACCCGCACGGCAACAAGATCCTTGCCGCCGCCTGCCCGCGCGATTGCGAGATCTCGGTGTTCCTCGATACCGATACCATTCTGAGCGCGCCGGTGGATTTCGAAGCCGAACTTGGCGATGCCCTGATCGCGGCCTGTGTCTCGGATTACGGGGCGTCAGCGGGCAGTGACGAAGATTGGGCCGCGTTCTATCGGACCTTCGGGCTGGAGCCCACGACGGACCGCGTGCGATACAACGGCGGGCGCAGGCTGGTGTCATTCCCCTATTTCAACGCCGGGGTCGTCGTGTTCCGCGAACGCACCGACGATGGGCAGCACACGCAGGTCGGTCGCGATTGGCTTGCCGCCGCCTTGCATTTTGAACGAGAAGTGACGCGTGAGTATGCAAGGTCCAACATCGACCAGTTCACGCTTCCGATCCTGGGATACCTGCGCGGCGCGCCAGTCAAGGCCTTGCCGCAACACATGAATTTCAACATTCAGGCATTCGGCGACCGCGACAGCGCGTGCCAAAGTATCGTGCATTACCATCGGCTTGGCGTGTTATGGGCCCACCGCCGGCACGGGCGACAAGCGCTTGAGCACTTGGTTGATCAGCGCGGACCCGATGCGCTCGACGCCTTTCTTGACGCCTTCGGCGCCATGGCCAAACGCAAACGCATGAAACACCATATCCAAGCGATCCGGGATGCCGACACCGCGGCACCGGCGGCGTCAGGGGCGCGCTGACCGGGTTCCGATCCACAGGAAAAGCGCCAACATCGCCCCCGCGCTTGCCGTGAAGATCAGCACGCTGTCGAGGACCTCCCCCTGCATCAGCGCGGTCTGAAACTGCGGCACCAGCAGCGCGGGAATGCCGACCTGCACCACCACATAGACCGCAAACATCACCGCCCAGATTCGCATCCATCCCGCAAGAAGGATCGGCTCCGCCGCGCGGCGTTTGACATAAAGTCCAATCTCAACCGCCGGCGCCGCCGCAAGGATCACCGCCGTCGCAAGCGTGTTCGGAAAGCCGGTCAAGGCAAGGAACGCAAGATAAAGAAGGCGCAACCCGATCAACCAAGCCAGGTAGCGCAGGGCAATCAATGCAAGCAATGGCATGGGCAACCTCGGAACAGGGTAAATCGCGCCCGTTGGGTAATGGATCGGGCGCGGCTTCGCAACGCAATGCCACCGCTTCCCACCGGCGAGTGGCTCTGCTACGTCTGGCGCGGCAAAACGGGGGCCTGTAGCTCAATTGGTTAGAGCAGAGCGCTCATAACGCTTTGGTTGCGGGTTCAAGTCCTGCCGGGCCTACCAAATTTCCTCGTACCGCCCATCCTACGGGCAAACCCATCCGTTTTTGCGGCATCGCACGCCACGCTGCGCTCAATTTGGTGTGAGGCGGCTGGACCGGTCGCGATCTTCATCAGATATTTAGCCTCATGAACGACCCTCATACGCCTAGGAGGGTGCCAAAATGAAGCACATCAAGATCGTATTGTTCATGTTGGACCATGCCTCGGCCCGCGCAATAGACCGCGCCGGTGCAGATTGGCTTGGCGGTGAAACGCGCCGTGCGCGCGCAGATGCCCATGAAAAGTTGGCCGTGCAGGCCACGCGCGCCTTGCTGGCGCAGCACCAAAGGTAAGCCGCGCCAACACCGGATTTTCGACGTTCGGGGCCGCTTAGCGGTACCGGATACGCAACGTCGTCAGGCAATAAGAATTGCGGTAGGATCCGACCCAGATGTTGTAGGTCCCATCGCCCATCGCAGGCAGCGGAATGGCCGGATCAAGGCCGCGTCCGATCTCGGAATTGTCGTCGTCAAACGCAATCTGCCCGCTTGGCGTTTCAATCAGCAGCGTCGGATCACAATCGCTTTCCGCAACCACTTCCAAACCGCGTGTGCCCGCATTCGTCAGGCGCATCGTCAGGGTCGGCGCAACATTCGCGTATCCGACCATGTAAAACCGTTCACAATCCCAGACGTCGATCTGTGTGCCCGCGATGACCTCGGTCCGGATGCCACGGTTCAACGAGGAGCCGTCAACCTCGACCACGGCACCGGTTGAGCCAAGGGCCGGGCATTGCTGAGCGGAGGCTCCGGCGGCGCTGGCCAGAGTAAAGGCAGCGGCGGCGGCGAGGTATTTTATCTGCATAGAGTTCGTCCTTACGCGAAAAAGGGAAATGACACGAACACGATGAAATTGGGTATAATTATGACCCAAGGTCAAGTTGGGTTGGCCAATGCCACGCCCCCGGCAAAAGATGCGGCTTCGCGGACATAGCGAAAAAGACAGGTCAGCGCGGAAGCGTCAGATCCACGCGCAATCCGCCCATCGCAGCAGAAGTGCCAAGCGTGAGACTGCCGCCGTGTCGGCGCGCGATATCGTCGGCGATGGCAAGCCCCAGACCCACGCCCGACCCTTTGTTCTGGTTGCGCGCGGCATCGAGCCGGATGAAGGGGCGCAGCGCATCGGCGCGACGATCCGCCGGAATACCGGGCCCGTCATCTTCGACCGTGAATTGCAAGGTGCGCTCCGTCGGCGTCACGCTCAAGCGCGCGGCATGCCCATAACGCAACGCGTTGGACACAAGGTTCATCAGCGCGCGTTGAACCGCCACCGGACGCATATGCACATGCTCGACATTGTCGGGCACCACAAGATCGACACGCGCCCCCCCACGGCGCGCGTTTTCCGCAACACGGGTTGCAAGCGCCGCAGGATCGGCCCGTTCGGGATCATCCAACGCATCACCACGCACGAAATCGAGAAAGGTGTTCAGCAACGCCTCCATCTCTTCGACATCGCGGGTCAGGTCCTCGCGGTCCGGCCCCTCGTCCATCATGCCAAGGGCAAGGCGCATGCGCGTGAGCGGTGTGCGCAGATCATGGCTAACCCCCGACAACATAAGCGTGCGCTGCTCCATATGGCCTTCGATCCGGGCCCGCATATCAAGGAACGCGCGCCCGGCCGAGCGCACTTCGGTCGCCCCGGACGGGCGGTATTCCACCGGGCGCCCCTTGCCGAACGCCTCCGCCGCACCGGCCAGACGCCGGATCGGGCGCAGTTGATTGCGCAGGAACAGGTAGGCCACCATCGTCATCAGGATGCCCGTCGCCAACATGATCACCAGCAATTGGTGAGGTGCGGGCGACGAGACGCGCCGCCGTGCCGCCGTAAACGCCACCGGCGCACCCTGCCCTCGATCCACAAGGATCTGCACCTCGCTTTGGTTGGTTTGCAGGTCGACCCCGACAAGCCCCGGGATCACCCGTTCAAGCATCGCGACCACGGTAATCCCCGAAATATCGTAGAAATAAAGCTGTGTCCCGCCGTCGAACCGGGGCGCACCCACGCCGATTTCAAGCTGATTGGCGATCGCCATCGCCGCCTCTTCGCCATCGGTCTCCCAGGTGCGCAGGATCAGGTTCAAGTCAAGGCCAAGCGACCGGGTCAATTGCGCGGCGACGTCTTCGAAGTGACGTTGCAGGAAGACCGAGCTGACGACCAATTGGATCGTCACCACCGGCACGATCAGGATCAACGCCGCGCGCCCGTAAAGCCCGCGGGGCAGAAAGTGCTTGATCCAGTTCTCCAATCGCATGCCCCCCTATACCCGGTTCCCGGGCGGACGCGACAGGTTTGACGTGTCGGACCGGGCTCATATACTGATGTATCAACGCACCGCCCCGACGCTCGCCCGAATGCGGAGGCCCGACCCCTTGCTCGTCGACATCCTTCAACCGGGCTTGCGCCGGATCACCGCGCCAAACCCGTCGCCGATGACCTTCACCGGAACGCAGACCTATCTCTTGGGCGAGGGCGAGATTGTCGTGATCGACCCGGGCCCATCGTCCGACGCACATTATGAGGCGATTCTTGCCGCTCTGGCGCCCGGCGAACGGATCACCCGGATCCTGGTCACGCATTCCCACCTCGACCACTCGCCTCTCGCCGCCCCCCTGTCAGAGGCCACATCCGCCCCGGTCCTCGCCGCAGGCCCATCGGATTGGGGCCGCAGCGATGTGATGCAGGCTTTGGCGACAACGGGTTCCATAGGAGGCGGCGAGGGTGTGGATCACGCCTTCACCCCAAACGACCAAATCGCCGAGGGCGACCGCATCTGCGGGCCCTGGGGCACGATCAAGGTGCTGGAAACGCCCGGTCACATGGCCAACCACCTCAGCTTCGCATGGAACGATGTCCTGTTCTCAGGCGATCTTGTGATGGAATGGTCAACGTCGCTGGTGTCGCCGCCCGATGGCGACATGACGGCCTTTTTCACCTCGGTCGAACGGCTGGCCAAGCGCGACGACCGGCTGTACCTGCCCGGCCATGGCGACGTCGTGCGCGCCCCGCGCAGCAGATGCCGCGCCCTGCTGGAGCATCGCCGGGGCCGCGAGGCGCAAATCCTTGAGGCGCTGGACGCAATGGGCCCGGTAACCGCCACAGACCTCGCCGCGCAAATCTATACCGACGTGGCGCCGCACTTGCTTCCGGCTGCGGCGCGAAACGTACTCGCGCACCTGATTGATCTGTCGCAACGGGGTCGGATCCCCCATGCCGGGCCACTCGCGGCGGACACTTCGTTTGAGGCCGGATGAAATTTTCCCGTTTCCCCCACTGGACGCCCCAAAACCGCCTTGCTATACGCGCCCTCAGTTCCGGCGTAGCTCAGCGGTAGAGCAGTTGACTGTTAATCAATTGGTCGTAGG
>CAZPJO010000064.1:7761-9994 GCA_964586895.1 uncultured Roseicyclus sp. | reverse complement strand
CCCGAAGATATCGACCGGCTCGACGAAACCGCCAAGCTGATCTCGGACACCGAGCGCCGGTCCATGGTGGCCGAACGCGACACCAACGACCGCTATCTGGCCGCCTATCTGTCCGACCGGGTCGGCGCGGAATTCGGCGGCCGCATCTCGGGCATCGCGCGCTTCGGCGTCTTCGTGAAGCTCGATGAAACCGGCGCCGACGGCCTTCTGCCGATGCGCGCGCTGGGCGATGAATATTTCCATTTCGATGCCGAGGCGCAGACGCTTATGGGCTCCGACACCGGCGTCGTCATCGGCATCGGCGACCGCGTTCTGGTGAAGCTGGCCGAGGCGGTTCCGGTGACCGGTGGCCTGATCCTCGAACTCCTGGAACATGACGGCCGCGCCCGCCCCACGTCGCGCCGAAGCGGCCGCCGCAAGGGCCCGACACGCCGCAAGGCCGGTGCCACGAAAGGCAAACGCACCAAGCTGCGCAAGAAGGCGGCACGCAAGAGCGGCTAACCCATCCGTAACCGGTTTCGCGGCATTATCTGCGGCAAGACTCCGCCCACAGGGACGGATATCCTGTAAATCACGCCAATATCGGCTATATTGTTGCGTAATCGAGCACAAAACCCATGCGGCTGACCATGATCCATCCCAAGATGATCCGGTTCTCTTTCGCGCTGACGATCGCGCTCTGCGCGCCGGCCCTGGCCGCGCCGCCGGTCGTGTCGTTGGTGCCGCTGCCCCGGCCTGCGCAACCGCCGGCCGAGCTTGTCGAGGTGCAGGCCTCGGCCCAATCCCGGGTGATCGTCGACGTGATCGACGAGCGCGCGCCGGAACAAGTCGATATCGCTTCGCTGGCCAATGATGCGCTGAGCGAGGGCGACACCACGCGTCTGGCCAGTGCAGAGGTCAGCGCGCTGGCGACCGAGCGTTCGCCCCGCCCGTCGCCGCGCGGCACCGTGCCCGAAGACGTGCTCGCCCGGTCCGAAGAACGCGGCCGCGCCTATGACGAGGCGCTTGCCGCCAGCCGCCCCGAACCCACGCGGGACCCCGAATTTCTGGCCTGGATCACCGGGTTTCAGGCCCGCGCGCGGGGCGCGGGCATCGCGCAAGGCACGCTCAACCGCGCCTTTGAAGGCGTGCAGATCGCCGAACGCGTGTTGGACCGCGACCGCAATCAGGCCGAGTTTTCGCGCGCATTGTGGGATTATCTGGACACCGCCGTCTCGCCGGAACGCATCCGCAACGGGCGCGACCGGATGGAGGAATGGCGCACGACATTGGGCCGGATCGAGGCGCAATACGAGGTCGAGGCCGAGGTCGTCGTCGCAGTCTGGGGCCTGGAAAGCGCCTATGGGGCGATGCGCGGCTCCACCGATATCATCGCGGCGATGGCGACGCTGGCCTATGACGGGCGGCGGCAGGAGTTCTTCGAAGAGCAACTCATCGCCGCACTGCGCATCCTGCAAGACGGCGACACCGCGCCGCGCAACATGGTCGGATCCTGGGCCGGTGCGATGGGCCACACGCAATTCATGCCGACCAGCTATCTGGAGTATGCGCAGGATTTCAACGGCGACGGGCGGCGCAATATCTGGGGCGACAATCCGGTCGATGCGCTTGCCTCCACCGCGCATTACCTGGCCGAGCATGGCTGGACCTATGGGCAACCCTGGGGGCTGGAGGTGCGCCTGCCCGACGGGTTCGATTACCGGTTGGCCGGGGAACACGAACGCATCGGTGTGGCGTTCTGGAACGGGCAGGGTGTGCGCCTGATCAATGGCGATCCGATCCCAGACCATGGCCCGGCCTCGATCCGCCTGCCGATGGGGGCGGAGGGCGTGGCGTTGATGACCTTCGACAATTTCCGCGTGATCGAGCGATATAACCCCGCCGACGCCTATGTCATCGCCATCGGCCACCTCAGCGACCGGATCACCGGCGGGCCTGCGTTCCGGGCCGACTGGCCCCGCGACGACCGCGCGCTCAGCTTTGAGGAACGCCAGGAGATGCAGCGCCATTTGCAGGCGGCGGGGTATTACGACGGCAACATCGACGGGCTGGTCGGGCCGATCACCATCGCCGCCGTGCGCGCCTATCAGGAGGGGGAAGGTTTGACCCCTGATGGATACGCCTCTCTGTCGGTGCTGGAGCGGTTGCGCCGGGGGTAAGCGTTTGTGCGCCTTGTATTCGGGTTAGGGGGGGGGGGCGGCCCGCGCCCCCCCGCCCCAGCCCCCCCCCCGGG
>CAZPJO010000064.1:0-7751 GCA_964586895.1 uncultured Roseicyclus sp. | reverse complement strand
CCCTAAAAGGGCGCCACTAAAGTGCGGCGACTCCCCCCGAGGTTTTTCTGGCAAGATGAAAGAGGGGCGCTGCGAGGAGGTCCGAAGGGGCCGAGGAGGGGTCAGCCCGGCAAGACCGCCGCCCCAACGGCGAGCGGGCCGGGGATGAGGATCGTTGCGCACCATCCGCCGTGGCCCCGCATCGCGGTGTAGCCGCCGGGCCCAAGCGCAGTTTCCATTCTGGAGCAGGGCGCGCAGGGCGTGGTCAGCTCGACCAAAGCCTCGCCCAGGCGCAGCCGCTTGCCGCGCATAGACGACAGGTTCAGGCCAGAGATCACCAGGTTCCGGCGCAGCGTTTCGGGCGCGACCCGGTCGATATGTGCCAGCGCTGCAATCACCGGCAGGTGTTCCGCCTGGATCAGGCTCAGCGCGCGCTTGCCGGGCCGTGCATGATCGCCTTCAAGCCCGCTTTCGCCAAGTTGCGCCGCGTCCACCGATATCGGCGCGGCCAGCCGCTCGGGGCGCAGCCCGATCCAGTCGATGCGTCCAGTGCCCGCGTGGCGCGCGGTGAGGGTGGCAAGCGTTTCCATGCGCACATCTTATCAATCCTTGGACTCGACTCCCAGAGGCCGTCTCTCTAATTTGAGAACAAAATGTGAACAAAGCCGCTGCCATTGCCCATGTCCACACGCCCCATCATGCCGTCCGCGTCGCATCGGCGGATCCTGTCGCTCTGGTTTCCCCGCCTGGGCGCGGAGCGTGTCGTGCGGGCCGAGCCGGGGCTGGCCGAGGCGCCGCTGGTGAGTGTGGCCGAGCTTGGTAACCTGCGCCAGATCGCCTGCACCACCGCGCAGGCGGAGGCCAGGGGTCTGTCGCGGGGGCAGGCGCTCAGCGAGGCGATGGCCATGTGTCCCGACATCCTCACCCGCGCCGCCGATCCGCCCGCCGAGGCGATGCTTCTGGCCGCGCTGCGTCGGTGGGCGGGCAAGTTCAGCCCCTGGGTCGCCGAGCAGGCGCCGGATGGGTTGATGATCGACCTGACCGGCTGCGCGCATCTGTTCGGGGGCGAGGACAAGCTGTTCGTGCAGGTGCATCAGGATTGCGCCGATCTGGGGCTCAGTGTCTGCGCGGGCATCGCCGATACCGCCGGGGCCGCCTGGGCGCTCGCGCGCTATGCGGGCGGCACCGATCATGCGCGCTATGCGGGCGGCACCTATCATGCGCGCCATATGGGCGGCACCTATCATGCGCGCCATATGGGCGGCGACGGGCTGGCGCAGGGCCGCACCGGGGACGCCATTGACCAAGAGGCGCGCGCGACCCGCTCCCGCGCTGGCAAGCGGCATTGGGTCAAGGGCGGCACCGCGCCCTCCGCCGGGGTTTCGGGCGGCGGGGTCGCCCGCATCGCCCCGCCCGGTGGCACCCGGCAGGCCATCGGTGCCCTGCCCATCGCCGCCTTGCGCGTGGAGCCTGTGACTACCGCGGGCCTCGCGCGGTTGGGCCTGCGCCGCGTCGACGATCTGTTGGGTCTGCCGCGGGCCAACCTGACCCGCCGGTTCGGCCGTGAGCTGACCTGGCGGCTGGATCAGGCGCTGGGGACGGAGCCCGAACCAATCTCGCCCGCGCGCGCGCCACTGCATTTCGCCTGCCGCCTCAGCCTGCCGGATCCCATCGGCCTGCAGGACGACATCCTCGCCGGTCTCGACCGCCTGTTGCCGGTGCTGTGTGACGGGCTTAAGGCCAAGGCGCGCGGCGCGCGGCGTGCGCGGCTGGAACTGGCGCGTGTCGATGGCGACCGTCAGATGATCGAAATCGGGCTGGCCCGCCCCGCCGACCGCCCCGACATGCTGCGCCCGCTGTTTGCGATGAAGCTTGATGAGATCGATGCAGGTTTCGGCATTGATCAGATGCGCCTTGTCGCCACCCTCACCGAACCGTTGCACATGACGACCCACAAGGGCGGCATGGTCGCGGCGGAAGAGGCCGCGCGCCCGCGCACCGACAGTGATGAGATGGCCGACCTGATCGCGCGCCTTGGTGCCCGTGTGGGCCTTGATGCGATCCGCCGCGCCCGCCCCGCCGACAGCCACGCCCCCGAAAAGACCTCCGTGCCGCTTGCCGCCGCCTGGTCCCGGCCCGAGCCGCCCGGCACCTGGCCGAAACCGACCCGGCCCCGGCCCCTGACCCTGTTCCGTCCCGAACCGGTCAATGCCCCCGACCGGCCCGACATGCCCGCGCAATTCCGCTGGCGGGGGCGCGTGTTCTCCACGCTCAGCGCGACAGGCCCCGAACGCATCGCGCCGGAATGGTGGCTTGATGATCCCGACTGGCGCTCGGGCGTGCGCGATTACTGGCGGGTGGTGACAGACGATGGCGCGCGGCTGTGGCTCTATTACGCCCACGGGGGGCTGACCTCATCCGGTTGGTTCGCCCATGGGGATTTTGGCTAAGCCTCCGCGATTGACCCAGTGTCGGAAACAACGATCTTGCATGCCGGGCACTGTCGCTCAAGGCAATGAAAAAAAATCGAAAATATGACACAAATTGGCTTTCTTCGAATCGGCAAACTGGGGAAGTTGACTATCGCTGCGATCAGGCCGCGCAGACTGCCGCCTTTGACATGATCAATCCTCCTCCACCCCGCAGCGTGCAGGAAAAAGGGCCCAACGCGCCCCCCGCACCCCGGGGTCATCGCTCGGGTAGTAGAGCTAATGTTAACGATTTTACCATTTCTTTTGCTTGGCCTCGGTCTGGCCGCTTTCGTGGGCGGCGGCGACGATGATGATGACAACATCGGCGGCTCTCTGTCCAATGACGACATGGGCGGCTCTCCGTCCAACGAAGCCCCCACCGCCCTGCGCGGCAGCGACGAAGGCGATGACCTCTTCGCCGATGAACGGACGGAGGGTGATATCCTTGCCTTCGCCGGTGACGACCTCGTCAACATCAGCGGCGACAGCGAATTCCGCGTGCTTCTGGGCGATGGCGACGACACCGCCAACCTCGATGCAGGCGAAACCACAGTCTTCGGCGGCGCGGGCGACGACAGCGTCACCGCCGGAACCGGCCCAACCTTTGCGCGCGGCGGTGCGGGGTCCGATACGCTGTTGGGCGGCGACGGTGATGATACGCTTCTGGGCGATACCGATGGAGATGAGATCCGTGGCGGCGCTGGCGATGATTCCATCGACGGCGGCTTTGGCGCGGACCTGCTTGTCGGCGATGACGGCGATGACGTGATCAACGGCGGCGCTGGCGATGATTTCATCATCGGCGCTGAGGGCAATGATGAGATGAACGGCGGTGACGGCGACGACACTGTGGTGGCCTTCTCGGGCGCGAACACGCTCACCGGTGGCGCGGGCGACGACATCCTCGATGCTCTGACCTTGCCGCTCTTTTCCGAAACCGGAACGCCGAGCACGTTGGATGGCGGAGAGGGGGACGACAGCCTGTTCGCCGACGATGGCGATGTCCTGACCGGCGGCGACGGCACCGACTTCTTCGAGATCTATTCCGACGGGACCACGGAAACCGTCACGATCACCGATTTCAATACGATGACCGAAGACGTCGACATCCTCCTCGAAATCCCGGCCGAACTGAATGACATGGGGCCCACCTTCGTTGACGTGGTCGAACGCACCGATGGTTCGGGCACTGACCTTGTCCTGCTCTTCCCGGATGGCTCACAAAGCACGGTTGTCTTCCTCGAAGGCGTGACCGGCGGGGCCACGATCTTCGGTGAATTCTTCATCAATGCGGTTTGACGACACGCGGTTTCAAACCCCGCGCCTTGGGCGAAATTGCCATCCGTTGCGATGACATCGCGCGGATGGCGGCCTTCTACGGGGATATCCTCGGCCTCGACCGGATGCATGGCAATGCCTCGGATGGCATCCTCTTCTTCCGGCTGGCAGAGGGCTTTGGCGGCCATAGCCAAGTTCTGGCGCTGTTCGACAAGGCGATGGATGTCCGCTCGGGCCTCCACCCTTCGGGCCGCGCCGCGCCCGAAACCGGCGCGCATTCGTCGCTGCATCACATCGCGCTCAGCCTGCCGTTCGCCGAACAGGACGCGGTCATCGCCTGGTACGAGGCGCAAGGCCTGACCTACCGGGTCGAACAGTTTGGATGGGTTGGGTGGCGTGGTATCTTCACCGAAGATCCCGAGGGCAATACCGTCGAATTGGTGGCCTACGACGCCTCGCAATTGACGGATTGAACAGGCCCGTTTCCAAGCCGTCCCACCATGCACAATGACATCTACGGGGAAAGAAGGGCCGCTCGTCCCCCTATGACGAGCAGCGAATTGATTTCACGCCTTCGCCGCCCGGGGCGACGCACTCGTTACACATTCACACAGCTTACACATACTGCGTTTGGGCCTATCCGCTTTCTGCGGTTCAGGCGATACAAACCGCTGTATATAGCGGGTTTTCCCGATCCTTACGCAACATACACACGAACTACGCGATCAGATTGACACCTGTATACAAGTGTTCATGTGTGACGGCAACTATCTAAAAGGCTAATTTGTTGTGACCATTTTTTGTTCAGACAGCCGCCTTGCGCATTTCATCAAGGTAAATCTCGCGCAATCGCGCCGTGACGGCCCCCGGCGTGCCCGTGCCCACCGCCTCACCGTCGATCTCGACCACCGGCATCACGAAGGTCGACGCAGAGGTGATGAACGCCTCGTCGGCGGCCTTGGCCTCGTCCATCGAAAACGCGCGTTCCTCGACCTGCATCTGCGCCTCCCGGGCAAAGCGCAGCACCGCGGCGCGGGTGATCCCGTGCAGGATCTCGTTGCCCAGATGCCGGGTGATGATCGTGTTGCCCTTCACGATATAGGCGTTGTTCGACGTGCCCTCGGTCACCATGCCATCCTCGACCATCCACGCATCATGGGCGCCGGCGGCCTTCGCGGCCATCTTGCCCATCGACGGATACAGCAATTGCACCGTCTTGATGTCGCGCCGGCCCCAGCGTTCGTCGGCAATGGAAATCACCTTCATCCCCGTCTTCGCCATCGGGTTGTCGGCAAGGCCCGTCTTGGCCTGCGTGAACAGAACGATCGTGGGCGGCGTGTCGTCGGACGGGTAGGCGAAATCGCGATCCGCCGCGCCGCGCGTCACCTGCAAATAGATCAACCCTTCGTCGATCTCGTTCACCCGCACCAATTCACGGTGAATTTCCAGAAGCTCCTCATCCGTCACCGGGTTGGCCATCTCCAACTCGTCCAGCGACCGCTGCAACCGCTTCGCATGGCCCGCAAAGTCGATCAGCTTGCCGTCGAGAACACTCGTCACCTCATAGACGCCATCGGCAAACAGGAACCCGCGATCAAAGATCGACACTGTCGCCTCATGCTCGGGCAGGTAGTCTCCGTTGACGTATACAATGCGGGTCATATTGGGCCTCCTGTGGCGGATGTGATGCGGGTCTAGAGCGCATCCAGGATCTGTTCAATTGCCCATTCGACGCGGGCCGTGGAATAGGAATGCCCACCGTCGAAAAGGCACAGGGCCAGCGCGCCGTCTTCTTCACCCATGCTGACCATGCAGGCCTCTCCATGCGGAAACTCGGCACGTTCGGGCGTCGGCAAACCGCCATGGGTTGCATACATCCGGAAGGCTTGCATGACGTTGCCTTGGCGCGTCGGGCCGATGGGCCGCCCGTCAAGGGGGACGACCTCGTCGTCCATGCCGTGGATATGGATCAGCATCGCGGGCGGGCTGGGGCATGTTTCGGGAACCGGATCCCAGAAGGTGCCGGAATAGGGCACGAAACCGGCGAATGTGTCCCCCATCCCGCAGGCCAGCGTCCAGGTCATCATGCCGCCCGCGCTGAACCCGGTGGAGATCAGGCGTGCGCGGTCCAGATCAATCCGGCCCGCCACATCTTCGATCACCGCGCGCACGTACTCGAATTCGCGCGCCTCCGCCTGATCGGGTTCGCTGGGGCGGTGGGCGAGGTTCCAGTCATCGGCATCCGCATTCATCGCGATAAACGCCATCCCCAACCGATCTGCCATTTCGCGCAGGCTCTGGTTGCGCATCGCCCCGGTCGCGGTGCCGCGATAGCCATGGGCGTGGAAAAACGCGCCCACCGGCCCGTCGGTGCCGTCAATGCCGTCGGGCAGGTAATAGCGATAGGTCCGCTCGCCGTTCAGGATCGTGCAGTCGGTGTCGGGCCCGCAGGCCAACACCGGGGTCGCCAGAAGGCTGAACAGGGCCGCAAGGATCAGGCGCATGGGGGCACTCCTTCAAGGCAGGTCCGTTGACCGTGGAAGATGGGGCAGGTGGATGCACATCACACTGGCGTGAGGCAAGCTGCCGATGTCCGGCAGCCTCCCCTTGCGGTGGCAAAGCCACCTGCCGGGCAATGGGCGGAGGTTTTTTTGGCAAGATGAAAGAGCCGTCACCCCCAAAGCGCCGCGTCCGGCGGATAGATGGTCGATCCTTCGAACCGCAGCGGTGGCACCCGGTCTTCGGCCAGAAGGAGCGGGCCGTCGAGGTCCACGATCTCCGCCCCCTGCGCCACGATCATCGCAGGCGCCATGGCCAGCGACGAGCCCACCATGCAGCCCACCATCACGCGGTAGCCCTCGGCGCGGGCGGCATCGCGCAAGCGGAGCGCCTCGGTCAGGCCGCCGGTCTTGTCGAGCTTGATGTTCACCATGTCATACTTGCCCTTGAGGGCGGGCAGCGACGCGCAGTCATGGCACGATTCGTCGGCGCAGACGGGCAGGGGCCGCGCGATTTCGGCCAGCATGTCGTCTTCGCCCGCAGGCAGCGGCTGTTCCACCATCTGCACGCCAAGGCGCACCAGATGCGGGGCAAGGTCCGTATATACATCACTTGTCCAGCCTTCGTTCGCGTCGATGATGATCGGCGTGTCGGGCGCGCCCGCGCGCACCGCTTCCAGCCGCGCCATGTCGCCCGCGCTGCCAAGCTTGATCTTCAGAAGCGGGCGATGGCTGTGTTTCGCGGCCGCGGCGCGCATCTTGTCGGGATTGTCCAGCGACAGGGTATAGGCGCTTGTGACCGGGCCCGGCGCGGGTTCGCCCAACAGATCCCAGGCGCGGATGCCGGCCGCTTTGCACTCCGCATCAAGGATCGCGCAATCGATCGCGTTGCGCGCTGCGCCAGCCGGAAACCGCGCGATGTCACCGCCCTCGATGTAGTCCGTGATCTGCGCCTCGACGCTGTCCAGGGTCTCGCCATAGCGCGCATAGGGCACGCATTCGCCGCGCCCGCGTCCGTTTGCGCCCCGGTCGATCTCGAACGTCAGGACATCCGCATGGGTCCTTGACCCGCGCGAGATGGTGAACACTTCGGCCAGGGCAAACCGGTCGCGCGTGATCCGCATCATACCGCGTCCAACGCATCGCAGAGCTTGCCCGCCCCCTGCCGGAACGGGTCGCAGGTCGGCAGGCCCATGCGCTTTTCCACCCCTTCCAGATAGCTCATCGCCTCATCCTCGCCCATCGCGGCGGTGTTGACGGAAATCCCCACCACCTCCGCCTTGGGGTTCGCGATCCGCGCCAGCGGCAGCGCCATGTCGCGCAGCGCCTCAAGCGACGGCAGATCGTAACCCGGCAGCCCGCGCATATGCGTCCGCGTCGGCTCGTGCGACAGGATCAGTGCATCGGGCTGCCCGCCATGGATCAACGCCATCGTCACGCCCGAATAGGACACGTGGAACAGGCTGCCTTGCCCCTCGATCATGTCCCAATGGTCGTCGTCATTGTCGGGCGTCAGCCATTCGAC
>CAZPJO010000063.1:0-10037 GCA_964586895.1 uncultured Roseicyclus sp. | reverse complement strand
GGGCGGGCCCTCGTATGTCCAGACGGTGAGCTTCATCGCGCGACCACGCGCGTTTGCGAAAGAAGCTGGTCGCTGGGGCGCTGCCGTCGCCCATCGGTGCTTGAACCGATGGCGCATCGGATAGTCGACCTCCGAGGTATTTTTGACCAATGGAAGACAGGCGAGTTCATTCCGCGGCCTCCAGCTTCAGGAGGGCGCGGCGGCGCATGGGGCGGGAGAAGAGGCCCGCGAGGTCGCCAGCCTGTTCGTAGAAATGCACCGGGGTGAAGACGAGTTCGATGGCCCATTTCGTGGTCAAGCCTTCGGCTTCGAGAGGGTTGGCGAGGCCGAGGCCGCAAACGGTGAGGTCGGGGCGGGCGGCGCGGACGCGGTCAAGTTGTTTGTCGACGTCTTGCCCTTCGGAGATCGTGGGGCCCGCCGGGATCAGATCCATGTCGGGGCCCACAAGGCCCTTGTGGATGTAGGGTTGGCCGATTTCGATCGCGTCCATGCCGCATTCGCGGGTGAGGAAACGGGCAAGAGGGAGTTCCAGTTGGCTGTCGGGCAGGAAGAAAATGGTCTTGCCGGTGAGGTGTTCGCTGGCGTTCGCGATGGCCTTTCGCGCGCGGGCGCGAGGCGCATTAGTGACGCGGGCGAAGGTTTCGTCGTCGACGCCGAATTCATCCGCGATGGCGCGGAGCCAGAGGGTCGTGCCCTCTTCGCCGAAGGGGAACGGGGCCTGGATATGGCGCGCGCCGCGACGGGTCAGGGCAGCGGCGGTATCGCCGAGGAAGGGTTGCAGGCAGGCAAAGACGGTATTGGGGCCGACGCCGGGGGTCTCGGCGGTACGAGGGGCGGGAAGCACGCGGATGGGGCCGATGCCCATCTGGGTCAGAAGGCTGACGGCCTGATCTTCGACGACATCCGGAAGGGCGCCCACGAGCAGGAGTTCGCGTTGATCGGTGGACGGCAGGACCGGCACCATGGAGGCGAGGCAGGCATCTTCGCCCTGGGTGAACGTCGTCTCGATGCCGGAACCGGAGTAATTCAGGACGCGGACATGGGGGGCATGCACCTGGGTCAGGCGTTCGGCGGCGCGGGCGAGGTCGAGTTTGATGACCTCGGACGGGCAGGAGCCGACGAGGAACAATTGCTTGATATCGGGACGGCGCGACAGGAGGCGGGCGACTTCTCGGTCGAGCTCCTCGTGGGCGTCGGCCATTCCGGCCAGATCGCTTTCTTCGAGGATTGCCGTTCCGAAGCGCGGCTCGGCGAAGATCATCACGCCTGCGGCAGATTGCAGAAGATGCGCGCAGGTGCGCGAGCCAATCACCAGAAAGAACGCATCCTGCATCTTTCTGTGCAACCATATGATCCCGGTGAGGCCACAGAACACCTCGCGCTGACCGCGTTCCTTGAGGATCGGCGCATCGCGACAGGTTGTGGCGGGGACGTTTGAGGGGGAGTTCATGCGCGGCCCTCCGCATCGAGGCGCGCCATGCGCAGCTTCCAAAGGAACTGACCCGCGTTGATGACGTAGGCCGCGTAAGCCGCAAGGGCGATCCACATCTGCGTGTCGGTCGGCCACCCGGTCAGAAGGGCCCAGACATAGGTCAGATGCAGCGCAATGACGGCGAAAGAGAAGACGTCTTCCCAGAAGAATGCCGGGGCGAAAAGGTATTGACCGAAAACGACTTTTTCCCAAATCGCGCCAGTGACCATGATCGTCAGCAGCAGCGCCGTTTTCACGATGATCGACAGGGTGGCCGCCGCGTATCCGACATCTGCGATGAGGTAGCGTACGACCAGTGCCAGCGAGATCAGGAACACCAGGAACTGCACCGGCGCAAGGATGCCCTGAACCATGGTCCAGATGGTGGCGTCGCGGCGCGCCCGCTCTGCAGCGGTGTACAACTGCCGGGTGGGCAGATTGGTTAAGGTGTCGCTCGGCATTCGAATTCGATTCCTCCGGTCCCTGCTTGAAACTAGGGCTGTAAACCGGAGAGTGTCAATCTAAACTTACACATTTGCGGGCGATAGAACAGCGCGGGGCCAAACCACAAGACGCCCTATTTCACTCATGATTTATTTGATTTTCTGGCCAAAATCGGTAAAATGCCAGATCTTGGACGGAAGCCCATTCGTTGCAGTGTCAATTTCCTTTGACATTTGGCAGCAGAGTCGGCGACACTCTCGCCACGACGGCGGGCTCCCGTAAGAGCGCAACCTGCACGGGTTTCCGTGCTTCGTGAGCAGAGGCATTGGCATCACGATGGCCGACGATCGCAGAAATACCTATCCGGTGACTGCCCGTTTGACGGGCGTCGATGTGCGCCGCCTGGCGCGCGAGGCAATCCGTGTGCTTGCCGGGAAAAGCGATGCGCGGCCCGATCGGTTGCGGGAGCGGCTGGATCACCTGTGCGCCGTGTTCTTGTCCGAAGACGAAGAATTGCGCCACGAAGCCATTCAGGCCCTGCGCAAGGACGGAGTCACGATCCCAGAGATCATCGACCACGTCATTCCCGAGATCGCCCGGATCCTTGGGCAGCGGTGGGCGGATGATACGTTGAGTTTTGCAGAGGTGTCGATCGGATCGGCGCGGTTGCAGGAATGCGTCCGGTCCCTCATCGCGCGGGATATCTCGGGCAACGTCGATACTTTAGCGCGCGCCGATGGCGATGTGAATGCGCCGCGGATCCTGATGATCATTCCCCGGCCCGAGGATCATACGCTTGGCACCTTTGTCGCGGCTGACCAGTTCCGACGCCATGGCTACGCGGTTGATATCGCCGTCGATCAGGATATGCGTCAGCTGTCCGAAGACCTGCGCAAACAGCGTTATGTGATGATCGGAATCACGATTGGTGGGCGCAGAACTCTTGCATCAACAAGAGAATTGGTCGAAAAAATCAAAGCGATGGTCACCCGGGTGACTCCCATCGTGATTGGCGGGTCCTACATAAGTGCCGGGACCAACGTGAAACAAGCAACGGGCGCGGACCATGCCGCCGTATCGGTGATGGACGCGTTGAATAAGTGTGGATTGGACATTGCGAGGGCAGACCCCTCACCAATGGCAGTGCCGAAACATGAAGAACAATGGTGAACGATCTGTGACGGAAAGTAGGTTCTTATGAACACGCGCGGATCAGATTTTTGGGATCAACCTTCGACCCCCGCAATTGGGCCGGAGCAATTTAACGAGATTGTAACAACCGCTGCAGACCTTGCGATTGTCCTCGACACCGAAGGCAAGGTGCATTCGGTTATCACGAACCCGCTCAACCCGACCCTCGGGCGGCTCGACCATTGGAAAGATCGCGACATTCGCGAGTTCATGGCCGAGGACAGTCTGTCGAAACTTGAAGCACAGCTTCAGGCCTATCGCAGCGGGAAAAAGGCCAAGAGCGACGTCATCGAGGTGAACCACTTCGACAATGCGAATTGGGAGTTCCCGATCCGCTATACGTTGCACAAGACCGGGCGCGAGAACATCATCCTGATGCTCGGGCGTGACCTGCGCCCGATTGCCGAGTTGCAGCATCGTTTGGTCAAGGCGCAGCTGGCGCTTGAGAAGGACTACGAGACTCACCGCGATTACGAGACGCGATACCGTGTCATCATGGAGGCCGCGCGCGATGCGTTGGCCTTGGTCGATGTCGGGTCGGGTCGGATCGTCGACCTGAACTCGGCGGCGGCCCGCGTGTTGGGGGCCGAGGCCGATACGCTGACCGGGTCGGCTTTCACACAGGAATTCGACGGCAAGCGTCGCGGTGAGTTCATCGAGGGGCTGGTTCTGGCCGCCGGTGATGAAGCCGCGCGCACGATCACGGTCCAGACGAAGCGCACGGAAACCGATGTCGTCCTGCACCCGATGGTGTTCCGCGCCGCCGGTGACAAGACGCTTTTGTGCCGGATCGAGACGGCGGGGAATGCCGAATCCGTAGCGCTTGAGTTGAGCCAGGTTCTTTCGGCGCTGTACCGGGACGGAGCGGATGCGATCGTCTTCACCGACAACAACGGCATGATCCGGTCGGCCAATGACGCGTTTCTTGGCCTATGCGACGTCGGGCAACTTGCAGATGTCAAAGGAAAATCGCTTGGTGAATTTCTTGCGCGGGGGTCGGTTGACCTCAAGGTTCTGATCGACAATGCGGCGCGCAACAAACGGATGCGGCTTTATTCGACACGGCTCGAAGGCGCGTTCGGCGCACAGCTTTCGGTCGAGATGTCGGCAACGCATCTGGCGACCTCGGGCAACACGGGTTTTGCGTTCATCATCCGCGACACCAGCCGGATGGAAGTTGTGCGCGAACCCGGGGCGAATAACCCCGGAACAGTTCCCGGTGCCGCGCCGATGTCCGACGACGCCATGCGCAACGTGATGGATCTTGTGGGCTCTGCGCCGTTGAAGGACATCGTGTCCGCCACGACGGATGTGGTCGAGAAGATGTGCATCGAGACGGCGGTGGAGTTGACGGATAACAACCGCGTCGCCGCCGCGGAGATGCTTGGCCTGTCGCGGCAGTCGCTTTACGTGAAGCTGCGCAAATACGGGCTGCTGGCGCGCAATGATGGTAGCTCCGCCGACTGACCGTAAACTTGTGTTTACACTTGCCGACTCGCAGGGTGTCAGCTTAAGCTGACACTATGAGTGTAACGACCGACCTCAGCACATCGGAAGCGCGCCGAACGTTGCCCGAACCACGGGCTGTCCTGACGCTTCTCAAACCCATCACATGGTTTCCGCCGATGTGGGCGTATCTGTGTGGTGCGGTCTCGGCTGGCGTTGCGCCGTCGGGACATTGGTTGGTGCTGGGTCTTGGTGTGGTGCTGGCCGGTCCTGTCGTCTGCGGGATGAGCCAGGCCGCCAACGATTGGTGTGACCGCCACGTTGACGCCATCAACGAACCGAACCGTCCGATCCCGTCGGGCCGGATCCCGGGTCGCTGGGGCCTTTGGATTGCATTGATCATGTCGGTCTTCGCGGCCTTGCTGGGGCTTGCGCTTGGGCCATGGGGCTTTGGCGCGACGCTGGTCGCGATTGCCGCGGCCTGGGCCTATTCGGTGGAGCCGATCCGCCTGAAACGGTCGGGTTGGTGGGGGCCGGGGCTTGTGGGCCTGTCTTATGAGAGCTTGCCGTGGTTCACCGGCGCGGCCGTGCTTGCGGCCGGAGCGCCGACATGGCCCGTCATCATCGTCGCATTGCTGTATGGCATCGGGGCGCACGGAATCATGACACTCAACGATTTCAAGGCGTTGGAGGGTGATCGCCAGATGGGCGTGAACTCCCTGCCCGTAACGCTCGGCCCCGAACGCGCGGCCAAGCTGGCCTGTGTCGTGATGGCTGTGCCGCAGCTGATGGTGATCGGGCTACTGATCTATTGGAGCGTTGCCTGGTATGCGCTGGCCATCGCCGTGTCGGTGGTTTTGCAACTGGCGGCGATGCGGGTCCTTCTGCGTGATCCGAAGGGCAAAGCGCCCTGGTATAACGGCACGGGCGTTTCGCTTTACGTGCTTGGAATGATGGTCACGGCGGTCGCGATACGGGGGCTGACATGACGTTGGGCTGGGGCGGGATCGCGCGGCTATGCCTGTGCAACATGGCCATCGGTGGCCTTGCCGCCCTGCCTGTGAACCTTTTCAACCGGTTGATGACGGTGGAACTTTCGTGGCCCGCGCTTCTGCCAGGGCTTTTGGTGGCGCTGCATTATGGGGTGCAGATGACGCGGCCTTATTGGGGGCATCGGGCGGATGCGAAGGGGGGGCGCACGCCGTTCATCCTGGGTGGAATTGCCGCCGTGGGTCTTGGCCTTGTGCTGACGGCTTATGGCATTGCTGAGCTGACCGGGACCGCGGCGTTGATGGTCTGGATCGTGGCTTATGCGCTGATCGGGCTTGGCATCGGGGCTGCGGGGACATCGTTTCTGGCGCTTCTGGCCACCGCCGCGCCGGATGATCGCAAACCGGCGGCGGCCACGTTCGCCTGGCTGACGTTGATCATGGGGGCGATCCTTGCGTCGGTCGGCACCGGCATCGCGTTGGAGCCGTATTCGCCCGACCGATTGCTGTCCGTTGTGCCGGTCGTGGCCCTCATTTGCCTGGCGCTTGCGTGGATTGCCACCGCCGGGGTCGAGGCGCGCATCGGCGCCGTCCCTGCCCCGGACGAACCGAACCTTCGCCTCGCCTTGCAAGCCACCTGGGCCGATCCGGCCGCACGTGCGTTTACCGGGTTCGTCTTTCTGTCGATCCTCGCCTTTTATCTGTCGGAGCTGGTTCTGGAGCCCTTCGCGGGCCACGTCCATGGATTGCCGCCCGAGGAGTCCACCAAGTTGAGCGGCGGCAAGGATGGCGCATCGCTTTTGGGTATGCTCGCCGCTGGCGCGCTGAGCCAGTTTCGCATCGGGTCGCTGCGGGTCTGGGCCATGGTGGGGTGCCTCGTGTCCGCTGTCGGGCTGATCGGTCTTGGTATGGGCCTCGACCTTTTGGCGTTCACCGTCGTGCTTGGGCTTGGCAATGGCCTGTTCGTCGTGGGTGCCATCGGATCCATGATGCGGCTTGCGTCCGAGCGTCGCGGCGCCGCCGGCACACGCATGGGTGTGTTTGGCGCAGCGCAGGCCGTTGCAGCGGGCCTTGCCGGGCTTCTTGCGACCGGCATCCTGGATATCGCGCGCCTCGCGCTGCCGACACACACCGCCTATGCCACCGTCTTCGGGCTTGAGGCGATCCTTTTCCTTGCCGCCGCGCTTGTTGCCGGGCGGCTTCTACATACACGGCCAATCGGGCCGCAGCTTCAACCGGGAGAATGACCATGATCTATGACGCCATCGTCGTGGGCGGCGGACCGTCCGGCGCAACCGCCGCCGAGGATCTGGCGCGGTCGGGCCATTCCGTCGCGATGATCGACCGTGCGGGACGTATCAAGCCCTGCGGCGGGGCCATTCCCCCGCGCCTGATCAAGGATTTCTTCATTCCCGACGAGCAGCTTGTTGCGAAAATCACCACTGCGCGGATGATCTCTCCGACCAAGCGGAAGGTGGATATTCCGATTGAAAACGGCTTCGTCGGCATGGTCGATCGTGAGCATTTCGACGAATACCTGCGCGAGCGTGCCGCGCTTGGCGGGGCCGAAAGATTGACCGGCACGTTTACCAAGATCAGCCGCGATGCCGACGGCACCCATGTCCATTACCGCGACAAGGAAAGTGGCGAGGAAAAGGTCGTGACTGGCAAGATTGTCATCGGGGCCGATGGTGCCCGGTCGAACGTGGCGCGCGCCGAGGTCGAAGGTGGCGACAGGATTCCATATGTCATCGCGTATCACGAGATCATCGAAAGCCCGGGACCGCGTGGCGAGTATGACCCCGAACGCTGCGATGTGATCTATGACGGCGCGATCAGTCCCGATTTCTATGGTTGGGTCTTTCCGCATGGGTCGTCGGCCAGCGTTGGAATGGGGTCACTTGTGAAAGACGTGGATCTCAAGCAAGCGACCGCAGCCTTGCGGGTTGCAGCGGGGTTGGACGATTGCAAGACGATCCGGAAAGAGGGCGCGCCGATACCGCTAAAACCCCTGGATCGTTGGGATAACGGGCGTGACGTGGTGTTGGCCGGGGATGCGGCAGGCGTTGTTGCGCCGTCGTCCGGTGAAGGCATTTACTATGCGATGGTCGGGGGACGGGTTGCGGCAACGGCTGCGGCGGCGTGCCTACAATCGGGCCGTGTGAAGGATCTGCAATTGGCGCGCAAGCTGTTCATGCGGGAACACAAGAGCGTTTTCAAAGTGTTGGGCGCCATGCAGAACGCCTATTACAAATCCGACGAGCGCCGCGAGCGGTTCGTCAGCCTGTGCCACGACATCGACGTGCAGCGCCTGACGTTCGAGGCCTATATGAACAAGGAACTGGTCAAGGCCCGGCCTTTGGCGCATATCAAGATCGGTATCAAAAACCTTGCACACCTGACCGGTATCGTGAGCCCGACACGCGCATGACAATTCATATTCCAACCTGGGTCGATGGCACCCTGCAGCCGGTGGAAAAGCTGGAAGCGCATCAGCGCGGGCTGCGGCACAAGGCAATCTCGGTATTCATCCTGCGCGCGGGCAAGGTTTTGCTGCAGCGTCGGGCGTTGAATAAATATCACACGCCTGGGTTGTGGGCGAATACGTGCTGCACCCACCCCTATTGGGAAGAAGACGCGTTGAGCTGTGCGACGCGTCGTTTGGATGAAGAGCTTGGAATCGTTGGTGTTTCCCTGAGTTTTCGGGATACGGTCGAATATCGCGCCGATGTTGGTGGCGGCCTGATCGAGCATGAAGTTGTGGATATCTTTGTGGGTGAAATGGCCGAAGGTGTGGAACCTGCGCCGAATCCCGACGAGGTGATGGACACGATCTGGACGCCGCTTGACGGTCTTGCCGATGAGGTCCTTCGTCGTCCCGAGACATTTACGCCTTGGCTACAGATTTACCTTCGTGACCATGCAGGCGTGATTTTCGAACCTTTGACCTGAACGGTTGATGGTGCAGGCGTCACGCGCCTTTCACACCCCGGAAATCACCCACCGCAACCCCCAGAGCGTCCAACGCCTGCGTGGCGATGTCGTCGGCGGTCAACCCGGCGTCAGCGTACATGTCGGCCGGGCTGGCCTGATCGATGAAGCGGTCGGGAAGGTGGAGGGTGCGGACAGCGCAGCGGCCATCGAGTTGGCCAGTGGCGGCAAGGTGGTGCAGAACGAGACCGCCGAAACCGAGCATCGCACCCTGCTCAACGGTAATGAGCGCGCCATGATCCGCCATGAGTTGATCCACCAGATCGGTGTCAAGCGGTTTGGCGAAGCGGGCGTCGGCGATGGTGACGGTCAGGCCACGGGCCTCAAGCGCGCGGGCGGCGTCTTTGGCTTCTTCGAGGTGAGCGCCGAAGGACAAAAGCGCGACGTCCGAGCCGGATTGCAGGACGCGGCCTTTGCCGATGGGAAGGACATCACCCGTTTCGGGCATTTCGACGCCGGTGCCTTCGCCACGCGGATAGCGCAGCGCGATGGGGCCATCATCATGGGCGGCGGCGGTGGCAAGCATGTGGACAAGCTCGGCCTCATCGGCGCAGGCCATGACGGTCATGTTGGGAAGCGCCGCGAGGTAACCCACATCAAACGCGCCCGCATGGGTTGGGCCATCGGCCCCGACAAGGCCTGCGCGGTCGATCATGAAACGGACCGGCAGGTTTTGCAGGGCGACGTCATGGACGACCTGATCGTAGCCGCGTTGCAGGAAGCTTGAGTAGATCGCACAGAAGGGTTTCAGGCCGCCTGCGGCCATCCCGGCGGAAAAGGTGACGGCGTGCTGTTCGGCGATGCCCACGTCGAACACGCGACGCGGCATGACCTTTTGCATGGTGGCGATGCCGGTGCCGCCGGGCATTGCGGCGGTGACACCAACGATACGATTATCCGTCTCTGCCATGCGCAACAGGGTCTTTCCAAAGACGCCGGTATAGCTTGGGGCATTGGGAGCGGATTTCTGTTGCTGACCGGTGGCGACGTCGAATTTTGCGACGCCATGATAGCAATCATCGGACAGCTCGGCGGGGCTATAGCCCTTGCCCTTCACGGTGACGGCGTGGATCAGGACGGGACTATCGGCGCGGGCCTTGGCGGCACGCAAAGTGGTTAGGAGTTCATCCATATTGTGACCGTCGATCGGGCCGACATAGGTGAAACCGAGATGTTCGAAGAGCGTGGCGGAAGGCTGATGTCCGGTGACAAGTTCGCGGGCGCGTTCGGCCCCTTTGCGGATCGGCTCGGGCAGGTGCGAGGCGACGCCATCGGCGATGTCCTTGAGGGTTGCGAGCGGAGATTGGAGATCCGTGAGGTAGCGTGACATGGCACCGACGGGCGGCGCGATGGACATTTCATTGTCGTTGAGAATCACGAAGAGCCGTTTGCCCAGATCGCCGGCGTTGTTGAGCGCCTCATAGGCCATACCGGCCGAGATCGACCCGTCACCGATGACGGCAATTGCGTCGCCCGTCGCCTCGCCCAGGTCGGAGGCCATAGCG
>CAZPJO010000062.1:0-10090 GCA_964586895.1 uncultured Roseicyclus sp. | reverse complement strand
CGCTCTACTGCACCGATGAGGTCCAGAACGCCCCCGACGGCGTCGAGGTTCGCCCCGCCACCGAGATCATGGATATCCCCATGGATATCGTGGAGCAGACCTCCGCCAGCTTCCTCAGCAACGTCTTTCGCTACAAGATGATCCAGGCCACCGGCGCCATCTGGATCGACTGCGACGCCTTCTGCCACGCCCCCTTCCCCGACGAATGGGAGCATATCTACGCCGGCCACGGCATGCGCGGCGCGCTCAATTGCGGCGTCGTCGGCATCCCGCAGCAGGGCGAATTGATCGACCAGCTTCTCGATTATTACGAAAACCTGCCCGATTTTCCGCCCTGGTGGAACGACCGCCAGAAACGCCGCATGGGCCGACAGGACGAAAAACTCCCCCACCCCGTGCGCATCTACAAGACCGAGCGCACCGCCTTCGGCCCGCAAGCCTTCACCCATTTCGCGAAGCAGACCGGCGATATCGACCGCGCCATGACCTCCGATGTGCTCTACCCGGTGCCGTTCCAGCTCAACGATATCTTCTACGACCCCCACGGCCGTGTGGAGGGATGGTTCACCGACAACACCGTCTCGGTGCATCTCTACACCAACGGCACGAAACCATGGTGGCGCAAGAACCCGCCGCTGGAAAACTCCTACGCGTGGCGCATGGCCCAAGAGGTCGGGATCACGCCCGAGGACGCGCTGGAATAATGCCTGAAGCCACCCCATCGCTCGACTTCCGCCCGGATGAACCGATGCGCTGGACGCCCGACTGGCACGCGAATGTCGTCTCCGTCCCGTGGGGCACGGACGCGCCCAAAGGCTACAAACGCGCGGCCGGCCTTTTCACCCCGGACGGCGCGCATCTTCCCGACAGCCATTCGTGGCGCTACGCCGATGAGCCCGTCACAATCGTGCCGGATTGGCCCGCGCCAGCGCCCACGGAACGGCTGGAGGGGCGCTGGCTTTACGGCGGGGTTTTCTACGCCCATTTCGGTCATTTCCTGGTGGAAACCACATCGCGCCTCTGGGCCGCCGAACAGATCCCTGACCTTACGGGGATATTCTTCTTTCCCAAACCGCGTCTCACGCACGAATTCAAACCCCTCAAACCCTACCGTCCGTTCTTCGAGCATCTCGGGCTGGGACACCTGCAGATCCGGCTGCCGCAAACCCCGGTCGAGATCGCTGAAATCACCTGTCCGCCGCCCGGGTTCGGGATCGACACAATGATCGCGGGCCGCCCGGAGTATCGCGATTTCATGCGCCACCGCTTGTGTGATGGCGCAAACCCAGAGGGCGCCGAAAAGCTCTATATCACCCGCTCGGCCCTGACGTCCCGGCGCGGGCGCGTTGTCGGCGAAGAGCGGATCGAAGCCTTTCTCGCCACTGAGGGCTACCGCATCTTCCACCCGCAAAATCACCCGATCGCCGAACAGATCGCGCAATACCGCGCCGCCCGACAGATCGTGGCGCTCGACGGCTCTGCGCTGCATCTGGCCGCCATCGTCGCCGATCCGCAGGCGAGGGTCGCCCTGATCAATCGCGGCCCGTCGATGAATATCGAGGATTACATCCTTCAGTTTCAAACCTTCGCAGGTCTCACCCCGACGCGCATCGAAGCGATCCGCGGCTGCTGGTCCCCCGAGGGCAAGCGCTTTGTCAAACGCGAGGCTCAGGCGCATTTCGATTTCCGCGCCGCCGCTCAGGCGCTGCACCGCGCGGGCTTCATCGCCAATCCCGCCCTCTGGTCCAACCCACCCGAGGCCGAGCTGAACGAAGAGATCGCGCGCCTCGCGGACCGTTTGGGCACCGGCCTCGTCTACCGGGACCTGCGCTGATGCTGTGCGGTCAACCCGCCCTGATCGTGACCCCGATGAAAAACGAGGGGCCGTATATCCTTGAATGGGTGGCCCATAACATGGCCTGCGGCTTCGACCGTTTCATCGTGGTGACGAACGATTGCGATGATCAGACCGACCGCATCCTCGACCGGCTGGAAGCGCTGATCCCGCTCAAGCACCTGCCCAACCCCAAGATGATCCTTCGCGACCGGGGCAATTGGCACATCATGGCGCTGCGGTATGCATCATTGTCGAACCTCTACAAGGACGCGGGCTGGATCTATTTCACCGATGTCGACGAGTTCCTGAAAATCCATGTCGGTGCGGGCACTTTGCAGGATCTTCACGATGCGGCGAGTGGATTTGACGTCGTCTCCTTCACCTCCATGCCGTTCGGGTCCAACGGGGTGGCCGGGTTTTCCGACACGCCCGTCGTTGCGCAATTCACCACCCAATCCAAGGATTACGAGACCGGCGCTCAAACCGGCGACATCACCGACAGCGCCATCAAGACCATGTTCCACAACGACATCCGTTTTGACGTGCGCCGCAATCACCGCCCCCGGCGCAAGGATTTCTCGGCCACCGGCAAGCGGTGGGTCGATGGCAGCGGGCGGGTGTTCTCCGACGATTGGACCGACGGCAAGGCCAAATCCATCTCGCCGCTCGGCTCCACCGATCTGGCGCAATTCAACCATTACGCCGTCCGTTCGGCCGAAGCGTTCCTGATCAAGGTGGCGCGCGGCGATGCGGTCACGCAGACCCGCCTCGATATCCAGCGCAGCCTCGAATACTGGCACCGCTACAACCGCAAGGGCACGCCCGACGCCTCGCTCGCCGATGGCCTGCCCGAGGCCGCCCGCATCCGGGCCGAGCTGTTGTCCGACCCGGACCTGGCCGCGCTGCATGCACAATCCGTCGCGTGGCATGAAACCAAGGCGCAAGCGCTGCGCCAGGACCCCGAAATCGCCGAACTGGTCCACGCGCTTGGCCTTGGCGATGCGGCCCCATGACCGGCTTTACCGTCGCCACCATCGCGCGCGAACCCTGGCCGGTTCTGAACCGGTTCCTGCGCTGGCATCTGGCGCAGGGGGCCGCGCGGATCATCGTTTATCTCGATGACCCGAATGATCCGTCCCTGCCCCGCTTGCGCGGCGATCCCCGCATCGATGCCCGCCCCTGCACCCCGGCGCTTTGGGCCAGCGTGGGCCTTGAACCCGACGCCCGCTTCACACGTCGCCAACGCCATGTCCTGGCGCAGGCGTATGCCGATACAACCGATGGTTGGCTGCTGGTGCTCGACGCGGATGAGCTGATCTGGTTCCGGGGCCGCAGGATTCCCGAGGCGCTCGCCACCCTTCCCGGTGATGCCCAAAGCCTGCGGGTCAAAAGCGCCGAACAGGTGATCCTGCCGGGGGGCACCGACGGCTTCCGCATGCCGATCGACCGCAAAGCGGTCAGCCGCGTCTACGGGACAGAGGCCGACCTGCTGCGCATCCGCTACGGGCTGGTGTATCACCCCGAAGGCAAAAGCTTCCATCGTGCGGGCCAGGACGGTCTGACCATGCGGCTCCATTGGGCCGAAGATAATCAGGGCAATCGCACCCCCGGCCCCGTCTGGGGGGCTGCGGAACAGGCGCATCTGGTCCATTACGCCGCCCCCGATTACGACCGCTGGCGCGCCAAGGTGGCGTGGCGGCGCGGTGCGCATGGCTTTTCACAACCCGTCAAGGAAAGCCTCGATCAGATCGCAAAAGGCTCCGATCCCGAGACCGGCTACCGCGCCCTGTTCGACACTCTGCACCGCCTGACGCCCGAGACGGCGGCAAGGCTTGAGGCCGAAGGCGGTTTGCTGCGTGACGGCCCACCGCTCGAACCGGAGGTCTGATCCATGGCCGCGCGCGTGATCGTCACCATGATGAAGGACGAGGCCCCGGTCCTGCTGCATTGGATCGCGCATCACCGCCTGTTGGGCTTCGACCGCATCCTCGTGTTCACCAATGATTGCAGCGATGGCACCGACGCCATGCTCATCCGCCTGCAACAGATGGGCGAGGTCACGCACCACCCCAACCCTGTGCCTGCGGGCGGCAAGCCCCAACCCCTCGCCCTGCGCCGCGCCGACAGGCTGGCCGAGGTGCAGAAGGCCGATTGGGTGATCACATTGGATGTGGATGAATACCTCGCCATCAAGGCCGGTGGCGGGCGGCTCGACGACCTTCTCGCCACAGCACCCGAGGCCTGCGGCTTCGCCCTGACCTGGCGCATGATGGGCTCGAACGGGCTGATCGACTGGACGGATCGCCCCGTGCCCGACGCCTATCCCCACGGCGCGCCGGATCTGTTTCGCAAAGGCTGGGGGGTTAAAACCCTGTTCCGCCCCTTCGAAGCGATGAAACTCGGCATCCACCGCCCCAATGTAAAAGGCAAAGACAAGTCCGCGCTCGCGGGCCGGGCCTGGGTCAACGGATCGGCCAAACCAATGACGCGTGCATTCAAGACGGGCATGTGGCGTTCCTCGCTGGCAACGCTTGGCTATGCGCATGCCGAAATCGCCCATTTCGCCACCCAATCGCAGGAGGCCTTCCTGCGCCGCGCCGCACGCGGCAACGTCAACGCCAAGCCCGACAAATACGACGCGACCTATTTCGGCATCTTCGACCGCAATGAAACAACGCCCGGCACGCTAGACCGCTACGCCGACGCCACGCGCGCCCGGGTCGCGGATTACCTCGCCGACCCCACCCTGCGAGACCTGCACCACCGCGCGCAGGCCTGGCATGAGCAACAACGACAGGCCCTGCGCGCCACACCCGATTTCGCCAAAACCCTTGCCGCCCTTCAGGCCGCCCGCGACATCCCCTTCGACGCGCTCGACGATGTCCTGTTCACCCAACCCCTCGCCCCCGCAGGCAAACAGATGGTCGCGCGCATGAAGGCCCAAGGCATCCCCGACCGCGACATCGCCCGAACGCTGGCCCCCACAATCGCCCGGATCGAGGCGCAGCGCGACGCCGCCGACGCGACCGAATTGCGCGCCATGGGCATCACGCCGGACCACGGGGACTGGACCTGACCGGCCCTTTCATCTTGCCAAAAAAACCTAAAAAAACCCACCGCCAGCCAAGCAGCCAACCCACCGCAGTAGCGCGGCCTGCGGGACGGCGGGCGGGGCGACGTGCCTTGGCACAAGCGCCGCTCCCGACCCTCAATTCGCCTTTTCGGGTGGCGGCCCCGGCAACGGCAGGATCGGCACGCCATCTTCGATCAACGATTTCGCCTCTTCGACATTGGCCTCGCCATGGATCGCACGTTCCGGCACATCGCCCAGATGCATCGCGCGCGCCTCCTTCGCAAAGGACCCGCCGACATAAGTCGACGTCTTCTCGACATGATCCCGCATCTGACGCAGCATTGCCTCCGCCGGATGGGCCGGCTCCGACAGCGACGGCTTGGGCGCGGGCGCCTCGTCTGCCGCGCGACCCTTTTTCGGCACCGGCGGCGCCATCAGCGTCTTTTCCACATCCGTTGCCCCACAGGTGGCGCAGGCCACCAAACCCTTCCCCTTCAACGTGTCAAAGGCATCGGCGGATTGGAACCAGCTTTCAAACCGGTGCCCTTGGGCGCATTTCAATGTGTAGCGTATCATCGTCGTCTAGATTTATGGGAAATCCGGCCCGCTTCAAGTCGCCCGATCACCGCAACCGCTCCAAAGAGAAAGAGCGGATCAATTGCTTCAGGTCGCGCTCCGCCACCTTGCTCGCCGCTTTCTTGAGGCTCATCCACTTGCGCTTGCGCTGATCGGCTTCGGGATAATCCTCCGCCACCTCCCGCACCCGGATCGGAAACACGGCCACGATCACCGGCAGGGTTTCATCGGCACTCATCCACTTGTCGTAGGCATAAAGGCCAAGGCAAATGTCATGCACATCGCCGCGCGCCCCGGCCTCTTCCCAAACCTCCTGCGCGGCGGCCTCTGCTGGGGTCATGCGGTCCATCGGCCAGCCCTTGGGCAGGATCCAGCGCCTTGAAAACCGCGACGTGACCAAAAGCACCTCGATGCTCTTCTGCCCGTTCTTCTTGACCACGCGATACGGCAGGCCCGCAAACTGCGTGCGCGGGTCGCGTTTGGACCCGGTGCGCAACCTCAAAGGGGGCTGCTCGGCGGTGAAGGTCTTGTCGGACATGACGCCTGTTTACATGGCGACCGCCTGTGCGCAATCGCCCCAGCGCCGCTGCGCTTGACCACTGCGCAGTTTGGCGTAGCTGTGTGGCCGGATGAACATGGCCGCACCACCCGCTTCGACGCCACGGCACGCCCCGCTGGCGCAACCGCTGTTCCTGGGCTCCGAGATCTATCGCGGGTCGAGCTATGGCGCTTGGCATCCGTTGCGCGTGCCGCGCGTGTCGACCGCCATGGATCTGTCCCGCGCTATGGGGTGGCTGCCGCGCGTGCAATACCGAAACTCCCCGCGCGCCAAACCCGCGGCCCTCCACGTCTGGCACACGCCCGAGTATGTCACCGCGCTGCAACAGGCCGAGGCCGAGCAGGCCGTCACCGACACCATGCGCACCCGCCATGGCCTTGGCACCGTCTCGAACCCCGTTTACCCCGAGATGTTTCGCCGCCCCGCCACGGCCGCCGGTGCCTCGCTTCTCGCCGGAGAGCTGCTGCGCCATGGCGGCGTGATCTATCACCCCGGGGGCGGGACGCATCACGGGTTTCCCGACCACGCGGGCGGGTTCTGCTACCTCAATGATCCGGTGCTCGCCATGCTGTCGCTGCGCCGCAACGGAGCCCGGCGCATTGCCTATGTCGACATCGACGCGCACCATTGCGACGGCGTCGAGCACGGCTTTGCCGGCGATCCCGACACCTTACTGATCTCGGTTCACGAAGACCGCCGCTGGCCCTTCACCGGCGCGCTGGACGACGACGGTGGCGGCAATTGCCTGAACCTGCCGGTCCCGCGCGGGTTCAACGACACCGAAATGGCGCTGATCCGTGATACGCTGATCCTGCCTGCGTTGGCCGATTTAGCGCCCGACGCCATCGTCCTGCAATGCGGGGCCGATGCCGTGACCGAAGACCCGCTCAGCCGCCTGACGCTGTCCAACAATGCCCATTGGGCCGTGCTGCGCAGCCTGATGGCCCTGGGCGCGCCGCGCCTTCTGGTGCTTGGCGGCGGCGGGTATAACCCCTGGTCCGTCGGGCGGCTCTGGACCGGGATCTGGGCCACGCTGAACGGCCACGAGATCCCCGAACGCGTCCCGCCCGAGGCCGAAGCCGTGCTGCGCGCGCTGACGTGGGAAAAGGCCAGCGCCGGTCGCAACCCGCCCGCGCATTGGTTCACCACCCTGCGCGACACGCCCCGTCCCGGCCCCATCAGCGACGCGGTGCGCCTTGGCGTTGCCGCGTTGCGTGGGCGGCGTCGCGTGGGCGGCGTATTGTCCGGGCAATATTCCGATCAAAACTATCAGGATTGACAGGTCTGAGTCTTTTAGTCAGATTTAGGTCATGAAGCGGATTCAACAGGAAGACCGACCCATGACCTATCAGGCGCGCATGACCGAGCCCGACACCACACCTCCGCCCGCCCCGCGCACGTCCACTCCGATCTATGATGCCCAACGCCTTGTTGGCGTGGATCAGACGGCGCAGATCGTGTTGGACGACAAGACTTATACCCTACGCATCACGCGGGCAGGCAAATTGATCCTGACGAAATAGTGCGCGATTCCCCAGCCGGCCGAGGCCAGGTATGTCAAAGAAAATCCCGAGCCCCTGCATCGACATCTGCAAATTCCGCCGTGGCGGGCATTGCATCGGCTGTTCGATGACAAAGGCGCAGAAATCGCTGTTCAAGCAACTCAAGAAGCCCGCCCATCAGGCGGCTTTTGTCGAGATGCTTCAAACGCAGCAGGCGTCGATGGGAAAATACAAGCATTGGGCGCCGGAATATGCGCGCAAATGCCTGAAGAAGGGTGTGAAGCCGCCCCTCAAGACAGAGGCCAAGGCGGGCTGAATCTACCTGGCATGCGCCGTGTCGGGCCCGCGCCACATGGCGGCGCAAACCCTTCGTTAAGCTCCCCGGGCTTAGCCCAGGTGAGCGCGCATCATCCAGGCGAATTTTTCGTGGACCTGTCCGCGCGCAATGCAGAGATCTTCGGTCAACGTATCATCATGTTCCGCCGCCAGGGCACCCGCCGCGCCAAGCGTCGCGGCCAGCGTTTCCTGCGCCGTCTGCATCGCGGCGATCATCGTCTTGTCATCGGCATGGCCGTCATGCTCGCTCACCTTGGAGCGCGCGACCATGGCCGACAACATCCCTTCCGCATGACCGTGCAGCGCCTTGATCCGCTCGGCCAGATCGTCCTGTGCCGTGAAATGATCTTCATAGATCTCCTGGAACAACGCATGCAGCGGGCCAAATCCCATGCCGGTCACGTTCCAATGGAAGTTCTGCGCAAGCATCGTCGTCACAGTGGTTTCGGCAACAGCCTGATTGAGCGCTTCGCAAATGGCAGATTGGGCGCTGGGGCTGAGATCGGCAGCAGGTTGCATGGATGTCCCTCCGGATTTTCTGAATTGTCGATGGCTGGCGGACCGAGACGGCTTGCTGGCTTCCCGTCATACATAGGCGGCCGGCAGGACTTGTCTAGACTCGTTCTAAAAACTTCTCATGCGGCGCGCGATGGTGCGCCGGCGGCTAGCACGCGGGCCAGCGCCCCGATCAGAAAGCCCACATTGCGCCGTGCGTGGCGCGGAATGCGGCGCGCCAGAAGAAACGTCAAACTGTCTGTATCACCCCGCCCGGCGGCGTCGATCGCGCCGAGCAACCAATGTTCATCAAAGCTGACCTCCGGGGCCGACGGCTGATACAGGCGCAGCTTGGGCAATCCGCCCTGCCCCGAGAGCCCCCGAAACAGCGCAAGCGCAAGTGCGTCGGCCGCCCGTGTCGGATCACTCGACAATGCAGCACAGGCCTGAAACAGATCCGCGCGCGCGGCGCATCCGCTACGGGCAGATGCCATCCGCAGGAACGCAAGCATCGCGCGGTCAACGGTCGCGCCGGGCAAGGTTGTTTGGGTCTGATGGGCGAGCGCGAGCATGGCAGGCCTTTTCCGAGTGTTACACTCAGGTAATGCAGGTTCGGCCATTTTGCAAGATGCTCAGAACACCAGCCGCCATATGTTGTTGGTCGCCGCCTGCGCCATAAGCAGCGCCGCAAACACCGCACGCCACGGCCATTCGCGCACCCGCCGCCACAACACCACCACCAGAACCGCCGACAGGCCAAGCTCAATCGGGCCGACCCAACCCGCCCCGTGACGGCTGTCCCAATAGCTGATGGGGCTGTCGAAGACCCAATCGCTCAATGGCCAGAAATGCGGTCGCCCGTCGCCCGCATGCAGGGGGAAGTCCAGCGTGATGTGCAACACCGCCGCGCCCGCGAACGCGATCAGCACCGGCCAGCGTCGCCAGAACGCGACGCCCAACAAAGCACCCCACAGGATCACCGAATTGTCGATTGCAAAGATCGTCTGCCACGCGTCGGAAAAATACAGCTCGTCAAACACCACCTGCGGCGTGGTTCCCAACACCAGAAGATGCCATCCCACCAACAGGTAAAGCGACAAATCCGGCATCAACCCGCCCGCCAGCGCCGCGCCAAGCGTCCAGCGCATCTCGGGCCGCCCAAAGGCCGCAGCGCCAAAGATCAGGTGGGCGGGCGTGTTCATCCGCCCACCCTGCCCGCCGCCCGTCGCCGGGGAAAGCGCTTAATCGCGGGTCTGCGTCACACGAACACGAATTCGATCACATAACGCTGCTGCGATCCGCTGCTGGAATGGACGTAGACGTAAAGATCTCCGTTCAGGGTCGCGAAGCGGACGTCCTGAAACGATCCGTTGGTGTGCGTTGTGGTGAAGAAACTGGACCCCTGAAGGATCCGCACCCGCGCCTGCTGCCCCGCCCGCACGCTCAGATACCAGCATTGCGAGGCCTGTCCGGTGACATAGCCCTGGACCGCATGGGCATAGGCACCGCTGGGGAATTGCACCACGTTGCATCCATGGCCCGTGGCCGTTGCAGGCAAGGGGGCCAGAGTGGCGGCTGCGGTCGAAAGCGCCAACGCGGACGCGGCAAGAAGGGAACGGAACATAAGGGGCCTCATGGGAACAGCTTTGGATTGAATACCGCCACGCTACACACAAGGGCGCGATTCACCGAACGAAATCGCGCGCGCCCGG
>CAZPJO010000061.1:3809-10383 GCA_964586895.1 uncultured Roseicyclus sp. | reverse complement strand
CGTCATGCTTGGCCTTGGGCCGGGCTCGCTCCCGACCGACGCAGCCATGGTCAACCTTAGCCAGAAGGACACGCGCGGTCTTCTTGCCGATGGTCTCGACGTCATCACCCGTCTGCTGCGCTCGGAGGAGCCGGTGAATTTCGAAAATGACCGCTGGCAGCTCAAGGATGCGCGACTGCACCTGCGCCCCTATTCGAACTTCGACCTTTGCACGGCGGCGGTTGCCTCGCCCACCGGGCCAAAGCTGGCGGGCAAATACGGCACTGGCATGATTTCCATCGGCGCCACCACCGCGGCGGGCTTCGACGCGCTTGCGTTGCATTGGGACGTGGTCGAGGAAGAAGCGCGCCATTACGGTCACACGCCGGATCGGTCGAAATGGCGCCTCGTGGGCCTGTGCCACATCGCCGAAACGATGGAGCAGGCCTACCGCGATGTGGAATACGGGATCGAGCATTGGTTCCACTATTTCCAGGAAATCGCCGCCTTCCCTCAGATGTCGATGCCCGGCGCCAATGCGCGCGAGATGATCGATTTCATCAACGACAGCGGCTTCGGCGCCATCGGCACGCCCGAGATGTGCCGGGCACAGATCGACCGGTTGTGGAAGCAGTCCAACGGCGGCTTCGGCGCCTACATGTTGCTCGCGCACAATTGGGCCAACTTCGACGCAACACGCCGCAGCTACGACCTGATCGCGCGCGAGGTCTTTCCGCATTTCCAGGGCCAACATCGCTCCACCATGGATGCCGCCGTTCGTGCCCAAAAACTGCGGCCCGAACTGGCTGAAATCCACGCCAAGGCTGTCGAAACCGCGCAGGAACGCTACAGCGCGGAAAAGGAACACCGGGTCAACGAACCGGCGGACTAATCCACACAAGGGCCACGCTCCCACCGGGGGCGTGGTCAACCCAACCCGTTGCCGACACCGGGCTTTGCGAAGGAACGGACTGCGATGGGCATTTCCACCGAAGAGATCGAACATGCCGTGGAATTGTTCTCGGGCCTTGGGGATATCACCACACGCAAGATGATGGGCGGCCTGTGCCTCTATCACGACGGCACGATCTTTGCGCTTCTGATGTCGGACGGGCAGCTATACCTCAAGGGCGCGGGCCGGTTCCAACAGGTGCTCGAAGACGAAGGCTGCACGCGCTGGCAATACACCCGCGAAGGCCGCGACAAACCCACCTATATGCCCTACTGGACGATGCCAGACGCCGCCATGGATGACCCGGACGCGGCCGCCGATTGGGCGCGGCGCGCGTTGGCGCATCTGTAGCGACGAGACGCAAGCGCGGAAGGGGGCGCTGCCCCCGTCGCCAGAGGCGCCTCCCCCGGCATATTTCGCGGAACAAAGAGGAGCGGCGCAGTGCAAGCGGAGCCGCAATGTCCCCAATGGGCGTGCGCTACGCGGTCGATTGAAGATGCGTATAGGTCTCTTGATAGCGCTTCGACAGATGCTCTCCGGCGCTCAAAGGCGGGGCGCCGTCAGGGGCGACGTTGGTGTCGAACACCGGGTTGAAAAACAACGGGATGGAAATCCGCTCCTGCGCGCCGCCGATCACACGGTGTGGCGTGGCGCGCACCTGCCCCCCTGTCCACATCTCCAGCATTTCGCCGAAATTGATGATGAACGTGCCCGGATCGGCCTGTACCGGCACCCACGACCCATCGCGCAACTGCACCTCAAGCCCCGGCTGGCCATCCGTGGCCAGCAGCGTCAGACACCCGTAATCCGTATGCGCCGCGATGCCGAAATCCTTGTCCCCCGCCCAGGCGGGCCGTTCGGGGTAATAATTGCCCCGCAAAAGCGCCATGGGCTTGGCGAACTTGTCGTCGAAAAAGGTCGCGTCGCGGCCAATCGCCACCGAAATGCCCGCCAGAAGCCGCAGCGCAATCGCGCGCGCTTGCGTAAAATAGCCCTCGATCGTGTCCTGGAACCCAGCGGGCGCTGCGGGCCATTGGTTGGGCGCATAGACCGGCAGGCGCGCAAACGGATCGCCCTTGGGCAATTCGACACCGCAATCGAACACCTCCTTGTAATCGGGGTTGGCATCCGGGTCGACCTGCTCGGACCCCGCCCCGCCCCAGCCCCGGTTGGACCCGGTGACATTCATGTTCACCGCCTCCTTGACCGCGCGAGGCCCCTTGAAAAACGCACGATACGCCGCAATCGCCGCCGCGACCTCGGCCGGCGACAGGGCCGTGTTGTGCAGCGTGAGAAACCCGACCTCTTCCGCGCCGGATTTCACGGCGGCCAACGCCTCGGGCGCGCGCTCGGCCAGGGCTTTCGCATCGATATGAGGGATCATGTCGGGGCACCTCTCGGGTTGACCATGGGGCACGGGTTTGCCAACGCTCGCGCCTGAAGGAAATTCTCGGAGGCGGCGATGGCACGGAAATTGGCGGCAGGCAACTGGAAGATGAACGGCACGACGGGCGCCTTGTCCGAAGTTGCGGCCCTGACAGCCCAGATCGGCGAGGCAACCTGCGAGGTTCTGCTGTGCCCTCCCGCGACCCTGATCGCACGCATGGCCGACATGGCGCATGGCAGCGCGCTTCTGGTCGGGGCGCAGACCTGCCATCCGAACGGCGCGGGCGCACATACCGGCGATATCTCGGCGGCGATGTTAATGGATGCGGGCGCAAGCCATGTTATCGTGGGACATTCCGAACGGCGCGCGGATCACGGCGAAACCGATGAAGACGTCGCAGCCCGGGCCAACGCCGCCCTTGCGGAGGGGCTGGTGGCCATCGTCTGCGTCGGCGAAACCGAGGCCGAGCGCGACGCCGACGTCACCCTCAATGTCGTCGGCACGCAGCTTGCCGGTTCCATCCCCGACGCGGTCGATCTGTCCCGGCTGGTGGTGGCCTATGAACCGGTCTGGGCCATCGGCACGGGCCGCACGCCCACACTGGACCAGATCGCCGAGGTGCATGATCATATCCGGGCCGAATTGTCCGACCGCTATGGTGCGGGCGCGCAGGACGTGCCGCTGCTTTATGGTGGTTCGGTCAAGCCCTCCAACGCCGCCGAGATCTTCGCGGTCTCCAACGTCGACGGCGCGCTTGTGGGCGGGGCCTCGCTCAAGGCGGCGGACTTCGGCGGCATCGTCTCGGCCCTGTCGGACGCCTGATCTCGCGATCCTCAAATCACGCCCCCCCGCTCCATGAAAAAGGCCGCCCGCGCAGATGCACGGGCGGCCCTTGTCGTATTGTCCCGGATAGTGCTTATTGCGCCGGGATGAACCGCTCCGTCGCAAGCCGGATGATCCCGTTGTAGCCATCCGAATACTGCCGCACCGCCAGCAGGTAACGCCCCGCGTTCACCCGCGCCACGATCTCGGAATTCAGCGTCCCGTTGGCATCGTCGTTGAAGGCGATCTCCTGCCCCAGGTCGTCATACAGGATCAGGACCGGATCACTGTTGGTGACCTCGACCGCGTTGATGACCAACGCGCCCGCCTCGGGCACATTCAACGCGAACCAGGTCGCCTCCGGCCCCGACACGGTCACATCGCGCACCGACCGGCCCGGCAGAACGCCCAGATCCACGATCGGATAGGACCCGTCCATCGGCGGGGCGGCATCGCCGGTCGCATAAAGCTCCGCCAACGCATCGGCCTGGCTATAGGCCACCACCGAAACGGTCACCGGCACATCCGGGTTCGACAACGCGCGCATCCCGATGCAATAGGTCCCCGGCTGCAGCGGCGTGGTGAAATCCAACCGGCTGTTGAGGGTCCAGCTTCCGCCGGTCTGCGCATCGTCGTTTTCGGCGATCAACGTGCCCGTGCCATCGAAGATGTAGATGTAGGGATCCGCATTTTCGTTTTCCGCCCGGATCGAGACCGACTGCGCCGCCTCAAGCGTGAACCGGTAATACGGCGCGCCCGTGATCGTGTTGACCGCACTTACGCCGCCATTGGCCAGATCCCCGTCCAGCGGCCCTGATCCAAGCGGGGCTGCGGCCGTCTCGTTGGTGCAGGGGTCGACGCCCACGAAAAGCGATCCACCGCCACCGCCGGAAAATCCGCCGGTCAAACCATTGGTGATCGCCTCATGTTCCAGCCGTCCCACCCGGATATCCGAGCTCAGGCCGCTGCCTGCAAATCCACGCGTCAGCATGCAGTAATTGCCCGGCTGCAACGGTGTCTCGGCGCGGCTCGCCCAATTGCCACCACTGTCGTCATCGGTGATCACTAGCGTGCCGGCCTCATCATAAAGCTCGATCACGGAATCGCCGTCTCCCACCGGCTGCGCCTCGATCCGATACTGGCCTTCGGTGCTTACGGAAAACAGCGACACGAAATTCTCATCCAGCGCAATCGCCTGCCCGCTCAGGGTCAAGGGCCCGTCCGAGACCGAGATATCCGAGGCCTCCGACGTCCCGCCGATCCATTCACCCCCATCGCCGACCCCGCCGCATGAAACGGCCAGCACGGGCGCAGGCACCTCGGTCTGCGCCTGGGCCGCACTGGCCGTCAGGGCCACAAGCGCCGTGGTCGCAAGGGCAGAAAACGTAACGTTCATCTAGTGTCCTCCAAAAATCCGGACTGTCCTGACGCAACCCGGCTCAGGCCGTATCTATGCACGCCACGCGGCAGCATTCCAGCAAAAGGCGCGGAAAAAGTGGCCCGCGCGCTTTCCGGATTTGCCGACTTGCCAGCGCCCTGCCATAACGTAGGGCGTGACGGACACACGCCTCCCCGACGGGCTTTCGCCCCTGCGCACACGCGCCACTCGGCCCCGCCGGGCGATCTGGCTGGTGGCGATGGCCGTCTGTGCGGCGCTTGTGGCGATCGTGGCCTCGCACCCTCGGATCGAACGGCTCTACCTGCGTCAGGCGGGCGCCGAGGATGCCGCGACGCTGCGCCTGGCCACACAGGTCCTGCGCGGGGCGCTGGAACGCACCGAGGCCCTGCCCGCCCTGCTGGCCGAGCGTGAGATCCTGCGTCAGGCCCTGGCCGAGCCCGAAAACGTGGGCTTCGTGCCCTTTACCAACGAAATGCTGCGGCAGACGGCCCTGTCGCTGGAGGTCTCCGATATCTATGTCATGGATATCGACGGGCGCACGGTCGCGACCTCGAACTACCGCGCCGAAACCTCGTTCATGGGCCGCGTGTTCGATTTTCGCCCTTATTTCACCGATGCAATCTCAACCGGGATGGGCCGCTTTCACGCCCTTGGCACGACCTCCGGGCAACGCGGCTATTTCTTTGCGGCCCCGGTGATCGACAACACGCAGATCGTCGGCGTGGTCGCCGTCAAACTCAACCTCGACATGTTCGAAGAGGCCTGGGCCGAAAGTGGATCGACCATTATCGTGACCGATGTGAACAATGTGGTGTTCCTCTCCGACCGGCCCGATTGGCATTTCCGGACCATCGCGCCGCTGTCCGACGGGATGCGCGATCAGATCACCACCACTCAGCAATACCCCCTCGCGCAGTTGCGCCCCCTCGCCCTGCGGACCGAGGCGCTCGATCCCGATACCGGCTTCGGGCTTGAGCGTGCCGATGTCGGCACCGAAACCTTCGTGCACCAGACCGCACTGATTGCGGCACCCGGATGGCGTGTGTCGATCCTGACGCCGACGGGCCCCGCGACGCAACGGGCCTGGACCTCGGTGCTGGTGGTGTCGCTTCTGGTTGTGATGGCCGGCTTTTTGGCCGCCACGGCGCTTGGGCGGCGCGCGCGCCTGATCGAACGGCTGGCCGCCGAACAATCGCTGGCCGCCCTGCTTGAGACGCGCGTCACCGAACGCACCGCAGCCCTGAAATCCGAGGTCGAGGAACGCCGCGCCACCGAAGAACGCCTGCGCGCCACGCAGAAAGAACTGGTGCAGGCGGGCAAACTCGCCGCCCTGGGCTCGATGTCGGCCGCCCTCAGCCACGAATTCAACCAACCGCTGGCCGCCGTGAAATCCTATGCCGAGAACGCGCGCGCGTTCCTCGACCGTGACCGCGTGACTGAGGCGCGCGAAAACATCAGCCGGATCTCGGGCATGGCCGACCGCATGGCCTCCATCTCGAAACACCTGCGCAATTTCGCCCGCCGCCCGCAGGACCGGACCGGCCCCGTCGCTCTCAAGACTGTCATCGCCGATGCACTCGAGCTGATGCAGCCGCGCCTGAAGCACGCGGAGGTGATCTATGCCCCCCCCCAGGCCGAGGTCTGGGCGCGCGGCGGACCGGTGCGCTTGCAGCAGGTCGTGGTGAACCTTCTGGGCAATGCGCTTGACGCGATGGACGGCCCCGCACCCCGCATCGAGATCACCCTGTCGGGCGGAGAGCGGCCCGAAATCGCCGTGCGCGACCGTGGTCCCGGCCTGACCGAGGCCGCCCTTGAACAGGCGTTCGATCCGTTCTTCACCACCAAGGACCCCGGTCAGGGGCTGGGGCTGGGGCTGTCGATTTCCTACAACATCGTGCGCGATTTTGGCGGCACCCTGTCGGCGGCCAACCATCCCGGTGGCGGTGCGGTGTTCCGCATCACCCTCGAAGCCGCGCGCCCCGCCGCCACTGAGGTGGCCGCACAATGACCGACGCGCCCGTTCTGTTTGTCGATG
>CAZPJO010000061.1:1245-3799 GCA_964586895.1 uncultured Roseicyclus sp. | reverse complement strand
AACCCGACCTGCGGCGCGCCGCCGGACAGACGCTGGCGCTGGCCGATCTTTCTGCCGTGTTATGTGCCAGCGCCGATGAAGCGCTTGATCACGTATCGCAAAGTTTTCCCGGCGTGCTCGTCACTGACATCCGCATGCCCGGCATGGATGGCACCGCGCTGATGCAGGCGGCGCTGGATCGCGACCCGGACCTGCCCGTGATCCTGATGACCGGGCACGGCGACGTGGAGCTTGCGGTCCGCTCGCTCAAGGCCGGGGCCTATGATTTCATCGAAAAGCCTTATGATCCCGCGCGGCTCGTCGATATTGTGCACCGCGCGCTCGAAAAACGCGCGCTGACGATGGAACTGCGCGCCCTGCGCGCCGGTGAGGCCGTCAATGACCCGATCACGCATCGCCTGCACGGGCGCTCTGCGGTGATGGCCGCCCTGCGCGCCCGCCTGCGCGCCGTGGCGGGCGCCGACACCGACGTTCTGATCGAAGGGGCGACCGGCACCGGCAAGGAGGTTGCCGCGCGCGCGCTTCACGAGGCCTCCGACCGCGCCGCGCGGCCCTTTGTGGCGATCAATTGCGCCGCCCTGCCCGAGGCGCTGATCGACAGCGAATTGTTCGGCCATGCGCAGGGTGCCTTTCCCGGCGCCACCCGCGAGCGCTATGGCAAGTTCGAACACGCCCGTGGCGGCACCCTGTTCCTGGATCAGATCGACAGCCTGCCGATGCCGGTGCAGGGCAAGCTTCTGACCGCGTTGCAGGACCGCGCCATCACACCGCTTGGCTCGAACGAGGCGGTGGCGCTTGATCTGCGCGTGGTGGCTGCCTCGAAAAACGCCCTTTGCGATGGCGTTGCGGCGGGCCGTTTTCGCGATGACCTGTTCTACCGGCTCAACGTCGTCACGCTTGCGATGCCCACGCTGGCCGAACGGCGCGAGGATATCCCCGGCCTCTACCAGATCCTGCTGAGCCAGGCGTCGACCCGCCACAACCGCCCCGTGCCTGCCGTTCTGCCCGGCACGCTGGCCGAACTGGCCGCGCGACCCTGGCCCGGCAATGTGCGCGAATTGCGCAACGCGGCCGAACGCACCATCCTCGGTCTCGATACCCCCGGCCACGATCGCACCCCCGGCGCGTCCCCCAGCAAGGCCAGGACCGGCAAGCTCGCCGATCAGATGGCCGCCCATGAACGCGACCTGATCGCCGCCGCCCTCAGCGCCAATGGCGGCTCCGCCAAGGCGACCTATGAGGCGCTGGGGATCAGCCGAAAGGCGCTTTACGAGAAGATGCAAAAGCATGGATTGACCCTGCAAAGCTTCCGCGAACCTCGCGCCGTTTGACGCGCCAACCCCAAATGGGTCGATTTCCACCCATGCAAACCACGCGATTGGGTGGAAACCCACACAAATTCCGCAATGCATCCGCGGCGTTATCGCTAACAATGCAAGGCGGCTGTTGTTTGCCCCCCAACTTGCCCGCATCCATCGCCCCAAGCGCCCGGTGGGGAGCCGGCGCGCGTTAACCAGGGAGACATCCATGACGTTTACGAAACTGGGCGCATTCGCGCTCACCACCGCACTTGTGTCCACCTCCGCCTTTGCCGACGGCCATATCGATCGCACCGGCTGGCCCGAAAGCTTCACGCTTGGCACCGCAAGCCAGGGCGGCACCTACTTCGCCTATGGCTCGGGTTGGGCCAACCTGGTCGCGGACGAACTTGGCCTGTCCGGCGGCGCAGAAGTCACTGGCGGCCCGATGCAGAACATGGCGCTGGTCCACACCGGCGAGGCACAATTCGGCATGACCACCATGGGTCCGGCATCGGATTCGCTGGCCGGCAACAACCCGATCGCACCCGGCCTTCAGATGACCGGCGCCTGCGCGATGTTCCCGATGTACGAAACACCGTTCTACATCACGACCCTCGCGTCGTCCGGCATCACGTCGGTGTCCGACATCCCCGCCGGTGCGCTGATCGGCTACGGCCCCGCAGGATCGACCGCCGACACCTACTTCCCGCGCATGATGGAAAGCCTCGGCGTGGAATTCGAGCGTCGCAACGGCGGCTTCAACGACATGGGCAGCCAGTTGCAGGATGGTCTTCTCGACGTCTGGGCCGTGGCCGGTGGCATCCCGACACCCGCCATCAGCCAGCTTGAGGCCTCGACCGACATCTCCATCATCGAGATGACCGGCGATGAGCTTGCCTCGATCCTCGAAAACTTCCCCGTCACGCCCTTCGACATGCCCGCGGAAACCTACGAGGCGCTCGACGCCGACTCGCCCGCGGTCTCCATGTGGAACTTCGCGATCGCCAATTGCGAGCTGCCCGACAGCTTCGTCTATTCGGTCGTCGACGTGATCATGGCCGACAACGAGCGGATGGTGAACATCCACCGCGCGGCCACTGCGACCTTGCCGGAAAACTGGACCGCCAATGGCGGCGTGATGATGTGGCACCCGGGCGCGGCCCAGTGGTTCACTGAAAACGCGGGCGCCGAGATCCCCGCCGACCAGATCCACGGCGGCTGATCCGCTCTGATCCAGGCGCGGGCCCCTCTTG
>CAZPJO010000061.1:0-1235 GCA_964586895.1 uncultured Roseicyclus sp. | reverse complement strand
CCGAGCGCGGGGGGGGCGCAGCCGGTGTGTCCTCGGGGGGGCCCCTTTTTGGGCCCCCCCGCTTTTCCCGTGCCCCGGCACGGCACATTTTTCCGATGGGTGCGCACATGACCGACCGCAACGATGCAACGCTGGCCGACCAGACCACCGAAGGTCCCGTTCTGGCCGAGGGCGTGGACGAAGAACCCATCGTCTCGAACCAACGGGTTTTCTCCGGCTGGATGGTGATCGCCCTTGCGGGCCTGTCCTTTCTCTATGCCGCGTTCCACATGGCCGCGCTCAACGGGCTGTCGATCTCGAACATGACGGGCATCGACATCGCGTTCTTGCCGCGCTTCCCGATGGAGACGTGGAATTTCCGCATCGTGCACATCGCGGGTGCTTTGGTTCTGGGCTTCGCGCTCTATGCTTCGCACACCTTTCAGGCCAATGCCGCTGACGAGCGGCAGACGCGCCTGATCGGGTTCGCGGGGCTGTTGCTTGTCCTGCCTGTCCTGTTCGCGGCCTCCACCGTTTTCGGCTTCATGGCACAGATCAATTCCGGTGAGCTGCCGCAAATGGGCGGGCTGACCACCTGGGGCTCTTTCCCGGGGACCGAGACCTTCGCGGCCGAGGTCTATCGCTTCGGCATCCCGCTCCTGGTGGCGACCGGCGGGGCCATCGTGCTCGGCTGGTTCGAACGGCAGGCGCGCTCGCGCATTTCCGCAGCCGACATCGTCCTCGCGCTCTGCGCCATGGTGGTGGCGTTCTACCTCGTGACGATCTACGGCACCGCCGCGCGCAATTCCGTGGGCACGCCCTTCGTGCCGATCGGCGTCGCCTTCGCGGCCACGGCGGGGGCTGCGTTGATCCTTGAATTGACCCGCCGCGTCACGGGCCTGGCCCTGGTGATCATCACGGCCATCTTCCTGCTCTACACCTTTACCGCGCATCTGTTGCCCGGCATCCTGGCGGTCCAAAACCCCTATTCGTGGCAACGCTTCTTCGGCCACGTTTATTCCGATGCGGGCATCTTGGGGCCAACCACCGCCGTATCCTCCACCTATATCATCCTGTTCATCATCTTCGCGGCCTTCCTGCAGGCCTCCAAGGTGGGCGATTACTTCGTGAACTTCGCCTTCGCCGCCGCCGGTCGCGCGCGTGGCGGGCCTGCCAAGGTGGCGATCTTCGCCTCCGGCCTGATGGGCATGATCAACGGCACATCCGCGGGCAACGTGGTGGCCACAGGCTCGCTC
>CAZPJO010000060.1:8149-10390 GCA_964586895.1 uncultured Roseicyclus sp. | reverse complement strand
CCTACGATCTGGGCGTCGATATCGAGTTGAACGATGTTGTCCAGCGGATGCGGTTCGAGCATCCGGAGGTGAAGGTCGTGGTGATGCAATCGGGCAAGGACAAGGTGTTCTGCGCCGGGGCGAACATCCGCATGCTTGGCGGGGCGGCGCATGCGCACAAGGTCAACTTCTGCAAGTTCACCAACGAGACGCGCAACAGCTATGAGGCTGCTGAAGCGGAATCGGGGCAGAAGTATATCGCGGCGATAAAGGGGGCCTGCGCGGGCGGTGGATACGAGCTTGCGCTGGCGTGTAACCATTTGATGCTGGTGGATGATGCGACGTCGTCCGTGTCGTTGCCGGAGGTGCCGTTGTTGGCGGTTCTTCCGGGCACCGGGGGGCTGACGCGGGTGACGGACAAGCGGATGGTGCGCCGCGATCTGGCCGATGTGTTCTGCGCCACGGAAGAGGGCGTGAAGGGTAAGCGCGCGGTCGAATGGCGACTGGTTGATGAGGCGGTTCCGAATTCGACATTTGACGCGGTGGTGGCCGAACGTGCGGCGGAATTCGCCGCCGCCAGTCCCAAGGCGGAGGCCACGGGGATCACGCTTGGGCCGTTGCAGAAGAGGGTCGCCGAGGACGGGTCGCTGTCCTATTCGCTGGTCGAGGTTCAGGTGGACCGCGCGGCGCGGACCGCAACGATTACCTTGAGTGGGCCGGAGGGCGATGCGCCCGCCGATATGGATGCGGTGCAGGCGGAGGGCGATCAGGGGTATATGCTTCGGCTGGCCCGTGAATTCGAGGACGCGATACTGCATCTGCGCCTGAACGAGATGGAATGCGGGTTGTGGACCCTGCGCACGCAGGGCGACCCGGAAAGTGTCGCCGCACATGAGGCAATGTTGCGTGATAATGCAGAGCATTGGCTGGCCAACGAAATCCGGCATTACTGGAAGCGGGTGTTGAAACGGCTCGATGTGACGTCGCGCAGCCTCGTGACGCTGGTCGAGCATGGATCATGCTTTGCGGGGGTATTGGCAGAGCTGATCTGGGCGGCGGACCGGTCTTACATGATGGAAGACGAGTTTGAGGGCGACAATCGCCCGATGGCCACGATCACCCTGAGCCCCGATAATTTCGGCACCTATCCGATGGGCAATGGCCTGTCGCGTCTGCAGACGCGATTCCTTGCGACGCCTGATGCGGTCGAGGGGATGCGCTCGGAGATCGGCGAAGCGCTGGAGGCCGAAGAGGCGGAGGCGCATGGCCTTGTGACGATGATCATGGACGACATCGATTGGGAAGATGAGATCCGAATTATTCTAGAAGAACGGGCGTCGTTCAGCCCCGATGCAATGACCGGGATGGAAGCCAACCTGCGCTTTGCGGGGCCTGAAACGATGGAAACGCGCATCTTTGGGCGACTGACCGCATGGCAGAACTGGATCTTCAACCGGCCCAACGCGGTCGGTGAAAACGGCGCGTTGCAGCGCTATGGCTCGGGTATCCGGGGCGATTACAACATGGAGCGGGTCTAGCCCGAAATGGCGGGGTGCACCCGCCCTACGGGACCCGGTTCGACCGTGCCCGTTTCGCAATGAAAAGGTGGCGCGAGCCCACCCATAGGGAGAACCGGACAATGACCGAAGTAGACATTTCCTACGACACCAAGATCCCCAACAATGTGGGCCTGTCGCAAGATCGCAAGGTGTTGAAGGCGCTGGAAAAATGGCATCCGGGTTATCTGGATTGGTGGAACCGCCTGATCCCGCAGAACTTTCAGGAAAGTATGGTTTACCTGCGCACGGCAGTGAGCGTCGATCCGAAGGGATGGGCCAAGTTCGCCTACGTGAAGATGCCGGAATATCGCTGGGGCGTTTTGCTTGCGCCGCCAGTGGAGGGGCGCACGATTCCGATGGGCGAACATGCTGGCCAGCCGGCGTGGCAGGAGGTTCCGGGCGAATACCGCAACATGCTCAAGCGGCTGATCGTGATCCAGGGCGACACCGAGCCGGGCTCGGTCGAGCAGCAGCGGTTCCTGGGCCTGACCGCGCCATCGCTTTATGACATGCGCAACCTGTTCCAGGTTAATGTAGAAGAAGGCCGCCACCTTTGGGCGATGGTCTATCTGCTGCAGAAATACTTCGGCAAAGATGGCCGCGAAGAGGCCGATGACCTCCTGCGCCGGTCCTCTGGCTCGGATGAAGCGCCCCGGATGTTGGGTGCCTTTAACGAAGAAACGCCCGATTGGCTGTCGTTTTT
>CAZPJO010000060.1:0-8139 GCA_964586895.1 uncultured Roseicyclus sp. | reverse complement strand
GCTTGAAAGCCTGGCGCAATCGGGCTTCGACCCGCTCAGCCGGACCTGCCGGTTCATGCTGACCGAGGAAGCGCACCACATGTTTGTGGGCGAAACCGGTGTGTCGCGCATCGTGCAGCGGACCTGCGAGGCGATGAAAGAGGCGGGCATCACGGACCCCTATGACATCGGGCGCGTGCGCGATCTGGGCGTGATTGACCTTCCGACTATCCAGAAGAAGCTCAACCTGCACTATTCGCTGTCGCTTGACCTGTTTGGGCAGGAGGTGTCGACGAATGCCGCCAACGCGTTCAACGCGGGTATCAAGGGCCGCTACATGGAGCAGCGGATCGAGGATGATCACCGCCTGACCGATGCGACCTATGTGGTGAAGGTGCTCGAAGACGGGAAGATTTTCGACAAGGAAGTGCCCGCCCTGACCGCGATCAACATGCGCCTGCGCGACGATTACATCCGTGACGCTTCGGGCGGTTTGCGGCGCTGGAACAAAACGATCCAGCGCACCGGGGTCGAGTTCGAGTTGAAGCTGCCGGATCAGGCGTTCCACCGTCAGATCGGGGTGTTCTCGGCGATCCGGGCGAACCCCGACGGCACGTTGATTTCGCAGGCGGAATGGGATGCGAACGTGGACAAGTGGCTGCCGACGCTGGACGACGGGGCCTATATCCAATCGCTGATGGTGCCGTGCTACGAGCCGGGCGAGTTCGCCGGTTGGATCGCGCCGCCCAAGCAGGGCATCGACAACAAGCCCGGCGATTTCGAATACGTCAAATTGCACATGGCCTGAGGGCCGAAGGGCGCGCTTTCGGGCGCGTCCGTCAAAAGGAAACGCGCGATGAATATCCATTTTCTCTACGGCACCGAAACCAGCACCGCCGAGATCCTGTGCGAGGATATCGAAGCCGATCTGGGCGATGGCTTTGACTGCACGATCACGTCGCTTGGCGATATCGACCCTGCGGATCTGAACGCGGAGACGTTCTATTTCGTGGTGACGTCCACCTATGGCAACGGCGATTTGCCCATGGCCGCGCAGCCGTTCTATGACAAGATGGAAGCGGAGAAGATGGACCTGAGCCATGTGAAATTCGCCATCTTCGGCCTGGGCGACATGGTGTTTTCGGAAACTTTCGCGTTCGGCTCGAAGATCATGATGGAAAAGCTGGTGGAGCGGGGCGCCAAGATGGTGGGCGAGCGCGGTATCCATGATGCGTCGTCGCCCGACCTGCCCGAAGACGTGGCCGTGCCATGGGCGCAGGAAATCATGGGTCTTGCCAAGGCTGAGGCTGCCTGAATGACACCGCGCCCCGGCGATGCGTTTGTCCATGATATTCGCGTGACCTGGGGCGATTGCGACCCGGCGCGGATCGCTTATACCGCGCGCCTGCCCTGGTTCGCGCTGGATGCAATAAACGCCTGGTGGGCCACGCACTACGCCGACGCCGGGTGGTTCGAGATGGAGATCGACCGCAACATCGGCACGCCGTTCGTTCGGATGGAGATGGATTTCCGGCATCCTGTCACACCCCGCCACATCCTGCGGTGTCACACCTGGCCTGCGGCGCTTGGGACCAAGTCGATCACCTTCCGTGTCGATGGCGTGCAAGATGGCGCGACCTGTTTCGAAGGCGCGTTCACCTGCGTTTTCATCGTCGCGGATCAGTTCATATCGCAACCCGCGCCCGATGATATCCGCGCGCTTGTTCAATCCCATATCCCGGCCTGACATGTCGCACGAAGCCGCCCATCCCCCCGTCGCCGACGACACCGCCGTGGCCGCGCTGCAGGCGCAGGTAGGCGACCGTGTGCGCGCCGCCCGTGCCACCAAGGCCATGTCGCGTCGCGTCTTGTCCGAGGTCTCCGGCGTTTCGCCGCGTTATCTCGCGCAGTTGGAGGCCGGTGAAGGCAACATTTCCATCGGGCTGCTGTTGCGTGTCGCCGTCGCGTTGGACCTGCCCATCGACGCCCTGGTCGCGCGGCAGATGCTCTGTCCCGAAGCGCAGCAATTGGCCCGCGCCTTCACCCGCGCCGACCCCGCGACGCAGGCGAAGGTGCGCGGTCTTCTGGCGCCCGAGCGCACCAACAAGGCCGGGCGGATCTGCTTGATCGGATTGCGCGGTGCGGGCAAATCCACGCTTGGCGCGGCGCTGGCCAAGGCCCACGACCTACCCTTCATCGAGCTGAACCGCGCGATCGAGGTTGCGGGTGGCATGCCGGTGGGTGAAATCATGGCGCTCTACGGCGCGCAGGGATATCGGCAGCTTGAGGCCGACGCCCTCGACACCATCATTGCCGAGCACGACCGCGCCATTCTCGCCGTGGGTGGTGGCATCGTCGATGAAGCGCGCACATTCGATGCCCTGCTGGACCGTTTCCATACGATCTGGGTCAAGGCGACCCCCGAAGAACACATGGCCCGCGTGCAGGCGCAGGGCGACACGCGGCCGATGGACGGCAACCCGCAGGCGATGGCGCAGCTGCGCCTGATCCTGACGGGGCGCGAGGCCGATTACGGCCGCGCCGATGCAGTCCTCGACACCTCCGGCAAGGCCGTCGAAACCTCGTTGTCGGACCTGCTCAACCTGATCGATCAACACGGCTTTTTGCCGGTGGAGACCCCATGAGCCTTACAATGCGCGCCGACGGCCTGACCGGCTTCGTCACCCTCGATAACCCGCCCGTCAATGCCATTGGCAAAGCCATGCGGGACGGCCTGCTGGAGGCCGTCAAATGGGCCGAGGCCGAGAATTTCGACCGCATCATCCTTACCGGGGCGGGTCGCGCCTTTGCCGCCGGGGCCGATGCGCGGGAATTCGACGGGGCCGCGTTGGAGCCCTTCCTGCCCGATGTCTGCGACGCAATTGAACGTAGTTTCGTTCCGTGGATCGCGGCGATCAACGGGGTGGCACTTGGCGGTGGAGCGGAAATCGCGTTGGCCTGCCGGATGCGCATTGCCGGGCCGCGTGCGCAGATCGGCCTGCCCGAGGTGACGCTTGGTGTCATCCCCGGCGCGGGCGGCACGCAGCGTGCGATGCGGCTGTGCGGGTTGGACAAGGCATTGGAGATGATCGCCTTCGGTCGGCCGCTGCGTGGCGCAGATGCTCTCAAGGCGGGGCTGATCCACGCCATCGAAGACGATCCTGTCGATGCCGCCGACATGGTCAACACCGAAGAGTTGGGGTGCATCGTTCCCACATGGGAATTGCCCGCGCCCGCCCATGACCCCGCCGCCTTCGCCGCGATCCGCGACATGGCTGCCAAACGCGCGCCCGGGCAAATCGCCCCGCTGCGGGCCATCGATGTCATCGAGCAGGGACTAAGCCGAGACTTCGCCGACGCCATGGCATTGGAACGCGCGACTTTCCTTGAGCTGAAACAGGGTGACCAATCCCGCGCCCTGCGCCACATGTTCTTTTCCGAGCGCGCAGCCAAGCCGCCCAAAGACCTGCCGCAAGCGCCCGAGTTGACGGAAATCGCCGTGGTCGGCGGGGGCACGATGGGGGCGGGTATCGCCTATGCCTGTCTTTCGCTCGGCCTCAGGGTCACGCTTCTGGAAAGCGATGAGGACGGCGTTGAGCGCGCGACCCTCAATATAGGCAAGCTGATCGAGGATGGGATTTCCCGTGGCCGCCTGTCCGAGGATGGGGCGCAGGCCCTGCGCGACCGGCTTACTGCCACAAAAGACTACACCAAGGCCGCCCATGCACCGCTCGCCATCGAGGCCGCGTTTGAGGATATGGACGTCAAGAAAGCGATCTTCGCCCAACTCGACGCGGCGCTGTCGCCCGACGCAGTGCTGGCCACCAACACGTCCTATCTCGATGTCGATCAAATCGCGGCGTCCACGCGCGACCCCTCTCGGGTGCTAGGCCTGCATTTCTTCGCGCCCGCCCATATCATGCGCCTTCTGGAAATCGTCAAAGGCGCGCAGACCTCGCCGAAGGCACTCGCCACCGGCTATGCGCTTGGCAAACTGCTCAAAAAGGTTCCGGTGCTGGCGGGTGTTTGCGACGGCTTCATCGGCAACCGGATCTACGCGCGCTATCGTGAAGCCGCCGACACCGTTTTCATGGACGGCTCCACCCCTTGGGAGGTCGACGAGGCGATGGTGGATTTCGGCTATGCGATGGGCCCCTACGAGGTGGCTGACCTGTCTGGCCTGGACATCGGCTTTGCCGCGCGGCGACGGCAGGACGCGACCCGCGACCCGAACCGCCGCTATATCCCCATCGCCGACCGCATGGTCGAGCTTGGTAAGCTGGGTCGCAAGGTGGGCGCGGGCTGGTATCGCTACCCGGGCGGCGGCGGCAAGGTCGAGGACCCGATCGTCGCCGACCTCGCGTTGGAAGAGGCGCATTTCGCGGGCATCGAGCGCACGGAATACGACGCGCCCGAAATCGTCGAAAGGCTCACCCTCGCGATGATCAACGAGGCGGCGGATGTGCTCGCCGAAGGGATCGCGCAATCCGCCGCTGATATAGACCTGGTGACGGTCTTCGGCTATGGCTTCCCGCGTTGGCGCGGCGGGTTGATGCATTATGCCGACACATTGGGCGTGCCCCATATCGTCGAACGGATTACCGCGTTGCAGGCCGAGGATCCGGTGGCATGGAAGCTTTCTCCCGTCCTGTCGGATTGCACCGACCGCGGCCTGCCTCTGGCGCAGTGGTCCAAGGCCTGAGCGACCGGCCGGTCTTTCATCTTGCCAGAAAAACCTCCGCCGGAGGCATCCCGACCTGCCCGACCATGCTTCGGTCGATCACGGGGCCGCGCGGGGTCATCCCGCACACCCCAGGGCCGGTGTCACCGCACCCGGATCGGCAGGCTTGTGAACCCCCGGAACCGCGCCAGTCCGAGCCGTTCGCGGGGGCCATTGGCGGTGATGTTCGCAAACCGTTCAAAAAACCGCCCAAGGGCGATCTTGCCCTCCATGCGCGCAAGGCTCGCACCAAGGCAGACATGGATGCCGGTGATGAAGGCGATATGCGGGTTCGGCTTGCGCGCGATATCGAACCGGTCGGGGTCTGCAAAGACCTCTGGATCGCGGTTCGCCGCAGCGATGGAGGTGTGGATATAAGTGCCCTTGGGCAGGGTCATGCCCGAGGGCAGGGCGATGTCTTCACCCGCAAGCCGATTGCCGATCTGAAGCGGGCTTTCCATGCGCAGGCATTCCTCTACAGCCGAGCCAATCAACGTGGGGTCCTCCCGCAATCGCCGATGCTGCTCAGGGTGATCCAGAAACAACCCGATCGAATTGCCGACCAGCGACGTTGTCGTTTCATGCCCGGCATTCAGCAGGAAGATGCAGTTCTGCACCAACTCCTCCTGCGTCAGGCGCCGCCCGTTGTGCTCGCCAAAGATCAGCGCCTCCAAAACCTCACCCTCGCCCGCAGCGTCGGGGTTCCGGCGACGGTGATCGATCAGGTCCGACAGGATCGCGCCGAATTCTTCAACCGCGCGGTTGCCCGCCGCCATGCGGTCTTGCGGGACCACGGGATCGAGCGCGCCGAGGATCGCGATGGAATAGCTGCGTAACTTGGCGCGGCACTCTTCGGGCACGCCCAACATGAAGCTGATGATCTCCGTCGGCAGCATCATCGCGAAATCCGCGATCAGGTCCAATTCACCCAGATCCTCCACCCGGTCCAGAAGCCGGTCGACGATGCGTTCGATCAACCTCTCCATCTCGGACAATTTGCGCGGCGTGAAAGCCTCCGCGATCAGCTTGCGAACGACCGTGTGATAGGGCGGATCGTTGAAGATCAGACTGGTCGTGTGATGCACCTTCAAAGGGCATTCTCCGAATTTCGCCCCAAAGGCTTCGGTCTTGTCCGATAACATGTCGCGGGACCGGTAGGTTGCCAGGCAATCGTCGTGCCGCGTCAGGTAGACTGATCCATCTGCGTTGCGATGCACCGGACTGCTGCGGCGAAGGTTGGCCAGGGTCGCATACGGCGCCTCGATAAAGGCGCTATCGATGGTGTTCAGATCAAATCCGGTGACATCAGGCATCCCGTTCTCCCCCGGCGAAATACTGGGCGCGAACGGCCCGGTGCGCAAGGGTTCGAGGGGTGCTTCCCGGCGGCGCATCCGCGCTGTCCAATGTAAGCCAAAGTTGACATTTCAGGGTGGGTGCTATGGTATACAGTCACACACGCGCGGGATGGCCATCGGACCGGCGATTCTATGTCCCTCGCAGCGGGAGACCGGAATTGACGACCAAGGGGGACAAGGCCGGCACCATGCACGGCCAGGCAAAAACGCAGGACCCGGGGGCCAAGATGCGCTCGTCGGGGATCAGCGACCTTGCCTTTCTCGCCTTGGCCGAATTGGCATCTTGCCGGGTCGGCGCTGACTTTTCCGAACAGGCATTGGCAAGCGCCACCGAACCGCATGTGGCCGCGATGGCCTATGCGATGGCCGATCCAAGCACGTCAGAGGCCGAGGCGCTTGTGGCCGACCTTCTGGACGCCGGTGAAACGATCCAGGACTTGTGTTTGCTGCATCTGGCCCCCGCTGCGCAGGAGTTGGGGCGCATGTGGGAAAATGACCGCTTGCCGTTTGCGGATGTTGCGATGGCGGCCGCCCGGATGCAGGCGGTCCTGCGCAACCTGCCGCGCAAGCGGTCGCATGGCCTGTCGAACACGACACGGGGCGCGTTGTTCGCCGCGACGCCCGGTGAAACGCATACGCTGGGTGTCTTGATGGCGGCCGATCATTTTCGGCGGTTGGATTGGGACGTTGGCGTTTTGGTCGGGCTGGACCATGATGGTTTGTGTCGTCAGGTCCTTGCCGATGACCGCCCCATCCTTGGCCTGAGTTGTGCGGGCATCCACTCGGTCGCGGCCCTGTCGCGCGTGGTCGACGATATGCGCGCCCGCAGGCCGAACCTTGGGATCGTGGTGTCGGGTGCGGTGACGCAGGACATCCAGGCAGTCGCGATGTTGCCCGAATGCGACGGAATCATCGAAACCTTGGACACCGCCGAGGCTGAAATGGATATGATCCTGCGGAGCCTGCCTGCCGGTGCTTTCGATGGGATGCTGACGGCCTGACGACGCCACATGCGCGCGACGTGGTCGGCGCGGTTCAGCCCACCAAATCTGCCACCGGGATGATCGGGAAGAAAACATCATCCGACCAGACTCCAAACATGTCGGTGCCATCCACGTCATGGGCCTCGCCCAGATCAACCAACCGGTAGAAGCTCTTGCGGTCGATCAGTGCCTCCAACCCGGCGCGGATATGCACGTAGGGCGAGGGTTCGCCCGTTTCGTCGCGCTCGACCCGGATTGCGTGATCGGTGCCGGCGATGACGCTGTCCCCGACATTCGTGGTGAATGAAATCGACTGCGCGTTTCCCGTGCCCTCGGCGTTGATATCGACGGCGACGAACGGCGCATCTTCCACGCGAATGCCGACCTTTTCGACCGGTGTCACAAGGAAGTATTTGCCGTCCTCCAGTTTCAGAATGGTCGAGAACAACCGCACCAACGGCTTGCGCCCGATAGGCGTGCCCTCATAAAACCACGTCCCGTCCCGCTTGATCACCATGTCGAGATCGCCGCAGAATTCGGGGTTCCACAGGTGGACGGGGGGCAATTTCCCCTGTTTCTCAGCGTCTTGCGCGGCCTTGAGAAGTTGATCCGTTGCCGGGTTCATCGCGGTTCTCCCTCACACACGCGGTTTCACGATCATTTGTCCGCCTGAGGCTTTTGCCATTTGTGGTCGGCGGCATAGGTCTCTACCTATTGAGAGCATATTTAACGTCGCAGCGGAGCATTGCCATGACCCCCCCTGAACTTCCCGGCCCGCAGCTTATTGCCGACATCGAGGCCCTGGGGGCCAAACTGGGCGAAGCGAAGGCGTCCATCGGACAACGCATCATCGGCCAGGAAAACGTGGTCGAGCTCTCCCTCGCGGCGATGCTGTCGGGTGGTCACGCCCTGTTGATGGGCCTGCCGGGGCTTGGAAAGACGCTGCTTGTCGATACGTTGTCGACGGTCATGGGCCTGTCCGCGAACCGGGTGCAATTCACGCCGGATCTGATGCCTGCGGATATCCTGGGCTCGGAAGTGTTGGAAACCGCCGAGGACGGCACGCGCAATTTCCGCTTTTTAGAAGGCCCCATCTTTTGTC
>CAZPJO010000059.1:0-10461 GCA_964586895.1 uncultured Roseicyclus sp. | reverse complement strand
ATCATAGGTCGACCAGGCGAGGGTGATGGAATAGGTCCGCCATTGTCCCTCGATGGCCATCGCGATCTGGTCATCGGCGACACGGTCGAAATCCCATTCATGGTGGGCGGCCAGTGTCTCGACGATGTCGATCGGGTGCAGTTCTTCGATATCGAAGTAGGTCTCGGTGTGCGACATGGTCCCAGTCCTGGTTGGCAGCCAGCGGGGCCTTGGTGCTTGAATCCCAAGACTCCCACAAAAGCTGGGTGTCTTCCATAGGAATGGGCTGCTCGGCCTCGCTTCCTACGAAATATGGTGGAGCGTTAGGGACTCGCTGTAAAGATATATTTTTGCGGTGGAAATGGACGTTAACCATAGTTAAGCGAGTTGCCCACAAGATATTGCGGTTTGCCCAATACGCCCCACAAGGGAGAGTCTTTTACTCACAGAAGGGCGACAAAGAAAATCTTGCGCAAGCTACTCCGCGGCGATCCGCGACGCGCTCTTGCCACCCAGAAGCGCCGCAAGATCGGCGCGCTGCCCCTCGGTCAAGCCCGATGCCGCCACCTCAACGAACCGGATGCCTGCCGCCTGACAGGCGACGCGCTTGGCATGATCCCGGTCCTGCGCGTTGCCCTGAAAATGCCCCTCGCCATGGTATTCGATGGCGGCCACGGGCATGCCCCAGCGGTCGATGATCAGGAAATCCACCCGCTTGCGGTTCAGGCAATGCCAGGCATCATTGGCGATGTCCTTCAGATCGGCGCGATAGGCGACCTCAAGGAATTCGCCACACGACACCTGCGTGAACACCCGATGGCCCGCGCCCCCTTGCGCCACCATCTGTTCAAGGGAAAGGAAGAGCCGGAATTCGGGTTTGTTCATAAGCCGCTGCGGCCGCCAGCCGACCCGTTGGACCAGATCCGCACCATGGGATTTGAGCGTGGCAATCTGCCCTCGGGCGGTCGCAAGGTCGGCCTCAAGTTCCGCGATCTGGCGCCGGCGCTTCCGTGCAAGATCCGCGACCAGCATCGCGATACCCAGCACAAGACCACAGCACCCGATGACGACGACCTGCGATACTTCCGCAAGAAAATCCAACACCACTGCCCTCCTTCAAAACCACTTGCTGAAAGCAAAATACCCGACCAAGTCATTGGCCGGGCATGCGGAGGGCAATTTTTGGGCGTTGGCGCTTTGAGCGGGGTGATCAAACCCTTAAAGAACCGTTACCAAAAAAACTATTTATTTACTTTTTCAATGCTTTAACCCCCTTGCTCAACCTTGAGCAACCGGGGATTAGGCCCTCCCCCCGAGAGTTACTTCCCTTCCAGCGCGGCGATCCGCGCCTTGAGCGCTTCGTTCTCTTCGCGCGCTTTCTGGGCCATGGCCCGCACGGCGTCGAATTCCTCGCGCGTGACAAGGTTTCGGCTGGCCAGCCAGCGATCCATCATCGAGTTCATGGCCGTCTCGGCCTCGTCCTTCGCGCCTTGGGCCACGCCCATGGCATTCGTCATCAACTGGCTCAGATCATCCATGATCTTGTTGCGGGTCTGCATGGGCGGCACTCCTGTCTGTGTGCCATGGATATGGGCGGGCATGGAGCCGGGATCAAGGTTGACTTCGTCGCACCGCGCCCGCAACCACGGGGAAATCCCCGCGCTCCGAGGCCGTTTCCGTGTTCGCAATCCCCTTCCCACCGCTGTCGCCCGAGCTGTTCGCGATCGAGATCGGCAGCTTCACCTTTGCGCTCCGATGGTATGCGCTGGCATATCTGTTCGGGCTTGGCCTTGGCTGGTGGGTGATCTGGAAAGCGATGGCACGGCCCCACCTTTGGCCACGCGACACGCCACCGCTGAAACCAGAGCAGGTGGAGGGGTTGCTGACCGCGGTGGTGCTGGGGGTGATCCTTGGCGGGCGGATTGGCTATGTGCTGTTCTACCAGCCCGGCGAATACGCCGCCGATCCCCTATCCGCGCTGCGCATTTGGGAAGGGGGCATGTCGTTTCACGGCGGCCTCGCCGGGGTGGCAGTCTCGGCCTTCATCTTCTGCCGCATCCACAAGGCCCCCCCGCTGCAGATTGCGGATGCGATGTCGATGGTCATCGGGATCGGGCTTTTGTTGGGACGGCTGGCGAATTTCGTCAACGCCGAGCTTTGGGGGCGCCCGTCGGACGCACCTTGGGCAGTGATCTTTCCCGGCGCGGCGGCGCAGGATTGCGCAGGCCCCGTGGGCATCACGCAATACCTTGGTGCTATGGTCTGCGCCCGGCATCCGTCGCAATTGTACGAGGCGCTGCTTGAGGGGCTGATCATGGGGGCCGTGCTTTTGTGGCTGGCGTGGCGGCGCGGTTGGTTGAAACGGCCCGGCGCGCTGACTGGGGGGTTCTTGTTGATCTATGGAGCGTCGCGGTTTGTCGTCGAATTCTACCGCCAACCCGATGAGCAATTCACCAGCCCGACAAACCCGATCGGCTTCGCGCTGGCCTTGTCACCCGAGATCGGCCTGACAATGGGTCAGATCCTGACCCTTCCGATGCTGCTGTGCGGGATCGTCTTGCTTCTGCGGGCGCGCCGTGTCGCTTAAGGATCGCCTGATCGCGCGCATTGCGCGGCTGGGGCCGATCTCGGTCGCCGATTACATGGCCGAGTGCCTGCACGATCCGCAGAATGGCTATTACGCCACCCGCGATCCGTTGGGACCGACCGGCGATTTCATCACCGCGCCCGAAGTGTCGCAGATGTTCGGTGAATTGATCGGGCTGTGGATCGCACAGGCCTGGATGGATCAAGGCCGCCCAAACGGCATTCTGGCAGAGCTTGGGCCGGGGCGCGGGACGCTGATGGCCGATGCCCTGCGCGCAACGCGGACTGTGCCCGGGTTTCATGCGGCGCTAGACGTGCATTTGGTCGAGGCGTCCCCGGTCCTGCGCCGAGCGCAGGCCAAAGGGATCCCCGGCGCGACGTTTCATGACAGCGTGGCGGACCTGCCCGAGGGGCCCGTTTTCCTGATCGCGAACGAGTTCTTCGATGCGCTGCCGATCCGGCAGTTTCAGATGAGCGCGCAAGGCAATTGGCAGGAGCGGCAGGTCGGCGCCACCGCCGATCGCCTGATCTGGGGCCTCGCACCGCCCGCGCCCCTTTCCGTCCGCGACGGGTTTAGCCCCGGCATGATCACCGAAACCTGCGCCCCCGGCGAGGCCATCGCCGAGGAGGTCGGGCGCCGAATCGCCGCCAATGGTGGCGCGGCCCTGATCGTGGATTACGGCGACATGGAAAGCCTTGGCGACACGTTCCAGGCGCTGACAAACCACGCTTATGCCGATCCGCTGGAGGCGCCGGGAAACGCGGACCTGACCGCCCATGTCGCGTTCGGACCGCTCGCCCGGGCGGCGGCCCCGGCGATTGCGTCGGGACCCGTGCCGCAGGGGGTCTTCCTTGAACGGCTCGGCATTACCGCACGGGCGCAGGCGCTGGCCAAGGGCCTCGGCGGGGCGGCGCTTGAGGCCCATATCGCCGCTCACAGGCGGTTGACGCATCCCGATGAAATGGGGACGCTGTTCAAGGTGATGGCGCTGACCCCCGAGGGCGCGCCTGCACCGCCAGCCATGGAGCCTGCGCCGTGACCATGTCCGCCACATGCCTTGATCCCATCACCTCGCCGCTTCTGGATGGGGTCACGCACGGGTTCTTCACCCGGGTTGGCGGGGCCTCGACGGGGATATTTGCGGGCCTGAATTGCGGCGGCGGGTCAAGCGATCAGGCCGAGGTTGTGGCGATGAACCGCGCGCGGGTGGCCGCCGCGATGGGTGTCACCGACGATGCGTTGGTCGGCGTCCATCAGGTGCATTCCGCAGATGTTGCATCCGTGGACGGCCCGACGCACGCGCGGCCCAAAGCCGATGCCGTCGTGACCGCAACGCCGGGCGTGGCGCTTGGCGTGCTGACCGCCGATTGCCAACCGGTGCTTTTCGCCGACCGCGCGGCAGGTGTGATCGGGGCCGCGCACGCGGGATGGCGCGGGGCGTTTGACGGGGTGTTGGAGGCCACGGTGGACGCGATGGAACACCTTGGGGCCAATCGTGCGCAGATCCGCGCCGCAATCGGACCGTCGATCAGCCAACGCGCCTATGAGGTGGGTCAGGAATTCTTTGAGCATTTCGTAGACGCGGAGCGGGACAACGCTCGGTTCTTCATCAATGGGGTCGAGGGCAAGTACCTTTTTGATCTGACAGGCTTCGGGCTGGCTCGACTACGCGCGGCAGGGGTGCATGCGGCGGGATGGACCGGGCATTGCACCTATTCGGACCCGGCGTTGTTTTATTCCTACCGGCGCGCCACGCACCGCGCCGAGGCGGATTACGGCCGCCTGATCTCTGCGATTCGCCTGTGAGGGTGCGGGGTTTGGTTCACGGGGCGAACTCGGGAATGCGCCCGAAATTCGGCACCCCTTGCCAAATCATCGGCACAATTCGCGGCGCATTTTAGTCAAAACCCAAGAGAACAAACCCCTTCGCGCCGGTGGGTTGCCCCAAAATTGCCCAGATGATTCACCTCCCCTTAGGTTTTTTGCCCCAAGACTGCCCGAAAGCCGCGCCACCATGGTGCCAATTGAACAATACGCTCGGCAAAAGACGGGCAAGGCACAAGGGACGTGGCACATGAAAACCAAACGCTGGATGAAAACAGTCCTGAACGAAGCAAACAAAGAGCAGATTGAAATGCCGTGGTCGCGCAAATTGCGCCTGGCCCGGCGCGCGGAGAATCCGCAAAAGCTCGTGGCCGCCGAATAAGCGGAAACCCCGGACAAAGACACCGAGGACCCCTCATACAAGAACGCTTGCACGGGCGGCCAGAATGGCCGCCTTTTTTACGTCTCACGGCAGAATAGCACAGCGACCTCGCGGGCCTCAGTCAAGCGAGACGGGCTCATCCAACGCATCGAGAAGCGGCTGCAAATCGGCCCTGTACCGTTCCCAACCCGCCACGGCCGACCGCCCGATGGGCGCGCGGGCTTGCGCGAAACTCAGGGTCTGAATGCGGCGCTTGCTGTTCTGCGGCGCAAGACAGGCATCATCCCACGGCAGATCCAGAGCGTTCAATAATCCGCGTATCTGCGCTTCGGGATCTGCGGTCAGGTCCTCGTATCGGATCATGTGCACCTGCCCCGGCAAGGCCCCGTGCCAAAACTCTGTCACCGCATCGTGCAGACGGATGTAGCGCCCCATCGCGGACAGGTCGTAGGCATAACGATGCAACCCGTCAGGGAAGCGGTTGCGATAAAGCGACAGGCCGACGTCACGCGGATCACGGGTCACATGCACGATCCGCGCGCCCGGCAGGGCCCGCACCGCATGCCCCATCCGCGAAAAGGTCGAGATCGCCTTATCGACGATGACACCGGGGTTTCGCGTGCGGCGGCGCGCCAAGGTCAGATACCGCTCACCCGCCTGCCGCAGGCCCTCCGGGTCCGCGCGGTTTTCCCGCCGCAGAAGGTCGCGCACCGGCGCAAGGGCCTGACCCAGGAACGGCATTTCGCCCCCCGCGCCGGCCAGTGGGTGCGCACCCAGGATGGTTTCGACCAAGGTCGTGCCGGATCGCGGAAGGCCGGTGACGAAGATCACACGGTCCGTTGGTCCCGTCGGCGTCACAGACCCGAGCGCGTCCCAATCGCCAATCAGCGCCCTTGCGGCATCCAGATCAGCCTTAAAACTATAGGGAAAGGCATTGATCATCAGCCGGTTGGCACGGTGTAGCTGATCCATGACGCCGTCGTGGCGTTCCAGATCGATGGCACATTTCGCCGCCGCAAAATACAAGCCCGCGCGATCCATTGCGGGTGTCCCCGCCTGTTCAAGGGCCTGTGCGATCCGGCCCGGCAATGGATCTTCGGGCGTCACCTTTCGCCCGTTGGCAAGCGCACGAAACGCTTCGCCATTTGTGGGTTCCAGCGAAAGCGCCGCGTCAAGATCGGACTCGGCCCGCTCCAGGTCGTTGGAGGATTGCGCCATCTGCGCGCGATGGATGAGCATTGGCACCGTGGGCGATTGCGAAAGCCCGGCGTCGATCAGCGCCTCCGCGGTTTCGACATCCCCCGCCGTTTCCGCCACACTCGCGATGCGGCGGGTCATGGCAACCGGGTTGGCCCCGGCCGATATGGCACGCTTCAACGCGGCCCCCGCCTCGGCTCCGCGAAACGCCGCCGCAGCTGCAAGTGCCAGTTCGCTCTGCCAGGCGCGGTCCCGCTTGGGCCCATCCGACAGCAGATCAGCCGCCGCATCCGGCTGTGCCGTCTCGCGCAGCACCTGCGCCCGAAGAACCGATGCCGCCGGGGGCAGATCGGGGACGGCAAGCAACGCATCGACCCGTGCAATTTGCCCGGCTGCAAGCGCCGCGCGCGACAACGCGAGCCGCGCGCCAACATGGGCCGGATCGCGGGCATGGGCGGCTTCTAACGGTGCCAGGGCCGCGGCCCCATCACGGCAAAGTCCCAGCACATACACCGGCCAAAACGCTTGCGGCGCAACCTTGCTCAGGCGCAGGGCCTCGGCTTCGGCCGCCGCCTTTTCCCCATCCCGTAACAAATGCTGCGCTTTGGCGAGATCGCGTTCTGAGCCGATCACTACGCCTGCCTTGGCTGCCTGCGCCTCCACCTTTGCGCGCGCCTTTCCGGAAAGGACGGAGTGCAGGCCCTGCCAAATCGCCGCCTCTTTCGGCTTCAGGCCAAGCGCTTTTCGAAACAGACGCTCCGCCTGAGCCGGGTCTTCCGGCAAGCAGCGGGCCTTTTGGAACAACACTTCGGGAATGTCGGGTTTCAAAGCGAGGATACGGTCATACATGGCCACCGCTTCGGCCAGGCGGCCAGCCTGCTGATGCGCCTGGCCCTCGCGGTAGAGCGCCGTCAGATCAACCGGCGGCATCCGCTCAGGCCGATTGCGCGAGACGCTCTTCCATCACGTCGAACGGCACTCCGGGCGTGTCCTTCGCCCCGCGGATCACCAGCGAGGTGCGGACCGAAGCGACGTTCGGGGCCGAGGTCAATTCGCCCGTCAGGAAGGATTGGAACGACGATAGATCGGGGGCGACACATTTTAGGATGAAGTCAATTTCGCCGTTGAGCATGTGGCATTCGCGGACCAATGGCCAAGCGTTGCACCTCTCTTCGAACGTCACGAGATCGGCTTCGGCCTGGCTCGACAGGCCAACCATGGCAAACACCTGAACCTCGAAGCCCAATTGACGCGCATCGACCTCGGCATGGTAACCCTTGATGAACCCGGCCTCTTCCAGCGTCCGTACCCGGCGCAGGCAGGGCGGCGCGGAAATGCCCACGCGCTTGGCAAGCTCGACGTTGGTCATGCGTCCGTCATCCTGCAATTCGGCAAGGATCTTGCGGTCGATCGGATCGAGTTTCGCGCTTTGCATTTGGGTCGTGCTCCCGTGAAGCGGTTTTCGAAACGACCGCTCTTGATATCAATTGCGCAACTTTATTTCACATGCGCGCAAGAAATGGAATAGCTATCAGATGCAAGAATATGCGCTTTCGCCGGACCGGCCCTGCCTCGCGCATCCGTGCATGGGCGGGTCTTTCCTCCGCAGGGCGCGGGGCGTATATCCGGGACACCGATGCTGCCACCCCGAGGGAAACGACCATGACCGACACACGCCACACCCGCCTTTTGATCATCGGCTCAGGGCCTGCGGGCTACACCGCCGGCGTCTATGCCAGCCGCGCGATGCTGGAACCGATTCTGGTGCAGGGTATTCAGCCCGGTGGGCAGCTGACCATCACGACGGATGTGGAAAACTGGCCCGGCGATGCCTCGGTCATGGGGCCGGACCTGATGGTTCGCATGGAAGCGCATGCCAAGGAAATGGGGACCGAGATCATCGGTGACCACATTAGCGCGCTTGATCTGTCAAAGCGCCCGTTTACCGCGCAGGGCGACAGTGGCACGACCTACACCGCCGACGCGGTGGTTTTGGCGACCGGAGCTCAGGCGAAGTGGCTCGGGCTGCCGTCGGAAGAGCATTTCAAAGGCTTCGGGGTCAGCGCCTGCGCCACGTGCGACGGCTTCTTCTATCGCGGGCAGGAGATCGTCGTGGTCGGCGGCGGCAACACTGCCGTTGAAGAGGCGCTGTTTCTGACCAATTTCGCCAGTAAGGTCACCTTGATCCATCGCCGCGACAGTTTGCGCGCCGAGAAGATCATGCAAGACCGACTGTTCAAGAACCCCAAGGTGGAGCTGCTCTGGAACCACGAGGTGGAAGAAGTCGTCGGCGCGCAGGATCCGCGTGGCGTTGAAGGCATCCGCGCGCGGCATGTGGAGACCGGCGACATCACCGAGATCCCGTGCAAGGGCTTCTTCGTTGCGATCGGCCATGCGCCCGCGACGGAGTTGGTCAAGGAGCAGCTCGAGATGCACAATGGCGGCTACGTGAAGGTGCAGGCCGGCACGACCAAGACGTCCATTCCGGGCGTATTCGCGGCGGGCGATCTTACGGATCATGTCTACCGGCAAGCTGTGACCAGCGCGGGGATGGGCTGCATGGCGGCGCTTGATGCAGAGAAGTTCCTGGCCGAAATGGATGGCGCGGACACGGTCGACGCGGGGGCCTATGCCGCCCCGGTGGACGCCGCGGAATAGCAGACCGCCTCAGGCGAGCCGCAGCTTTCGTGCGAACCGGCCCACGGCAGTTTGAACGGGCTGGTGTTGGCCAAGGCAACGAACGGCCTCGGCGCAGGCTTCCGGCCCAAGCCGGAGCGCCCGTTTTCCATGGCCTGACTGCGCGGCAAGCCAAGAAACGGTGTCCGGCAGGATGTCGTCGAAATCCGCATCGCATCGCACGGCACGCGGCGTTGCCTGCGCCTCAGGCTCGTCAAAGGTCCAGCCCATCCGCGCCTCGGCCCAGGGTTTGGTTGCCTGTGCCATCTCTGACGCGCCCTCCAAAAGGTCGGGATGAAGAGAAAACGGCGCGCCTTTGAGTGCGGCCAGTCGCGCCAGAATGCGCCCGTCGCCGGGGTGGCGATCCGGGTTGTGGCGACGATATTGCACCATGAGACGCATCGCCTCGTCACACAGGCTGATGTTGGCATCACGCCCCTGCTCCGGCAATGGCCCCAGATCCAGCGCTTCGGCGAAGTGCTGCACCACCGACCCCCCGGCCAGCGCGTCGCGTGCAAACGGGAACAGCCGCACATTCTCGACCCCCAGAGCATGATCCCACATGGCGACATCGGGGGCATAGGGCCGCGTGGCCCGTCGCAGGACATCGGCGATCGGCGCATGTGCGGTTTTGTAGAATTGCTGCACGTAGGAGGTCACGAACGACAAGGGCGGGCGAATGAACGCTACTGCGGTGACCGACCGCGCGTGCATTTTCAGATGCTCCAGCAGGTCGGTGACCGCCGCGGGCGGCAAACGCAACATCGCCTCCGCCGAGAGGATTGCGCGCGATGTGCGCACCGCCCGCAACGCTTCGGTGATGTGGATGCGCGCGGCTTGCGGCGATTGGGCCCCGCGCGGCCCGGCATGGATCGCAACAGGCGCGATGCCACCATAAGCGCGGAGAATCACCGGGTTCGCAGAATGGGGCGGATTGAGGTCCAGATACGTCCAATCCGGCCCGGTTTTGACGGCATTCAGCGCGCGTTGAATGGAGGTCGTGCCGGTTTTCGGCATGCCGATATGCAGGATGAGCTCGTCAATCATGGGACATTTTTTGCCGGAAGGGCGTTAAGAAACCCTTTGCTGTCCACGAAAATGTCGATTTTGAGCACGAGATCCACTGTGCGCCTGATCACCGGGACATGGAACGATTTCCAAGGCAGAAACAATTTGTTCAACTTTGAACAAACTCCTTTCCTTTGCGTCACGCATCCCATATGCGTTCACTCGTGAACAAACTTGACCGATGATTGCCCCCACCCATGTTGATGACCGACACAGACCTGCTGTTCCGGCTGCTGCGCCAGATCGATGCCGCGCCACAGGCGTCGCAGCGCGCGACGGCGCAGGCGCTTGGAATCAGTCTCGGCGGCCTGAACACCGCGCTGCGGGCAGCCATGCAAAATGGCATGGTCCAGATCATCGACCGCAACAGCACCGATCGTCGTCAGAAGATCGCCTATGCCCTAACCCCCAAAGGGGCGGCGGAAAAGGCGCGGCTGGTCGACGATTTCCTGGCCCGCAAACGCAACGAATATAATGCCCTGCATGCCGAATTGACCGGCAAGGGTGCCACTCTCTCCCCTACGAAAAGGACCGAAACCATGGCAATGCCACTCCACGCCCCGATCCCGGAGCTTTATGTTTCCTACGACAGCGCCCAGAAGCTGAAGATGGAGGCCGCCGAGCTTCCCAGCTGGGACCTGACGCCGCGCCAGGTTTGTGATCTGGAACTGCTGATGAACGGCGGCTTCAACCCGCTCAAGGGCTTCATGGGCAAGGATGATTACGATGGCGTGGTCGAGAACATGCG
>CAZPJO010000058.1:3678-10533 GCA_964586895.1 uncultured Roseicyclus sp. | reverse complement strand
GTTTTCATTTGTCTCTCTACCTTAGAATTGCAGGGACGTCGGCGCTCAGAGCGCGTCGTCATTGGTTTCGCCGGTGCGCACGCGGACGGCGCTTTGCACGTCGAGGACGAAGATCTTGCCATCGCCGATCTTGTCGGTCTTGGCGGTGCTCTGGATGGTCTCGACGACCTGGTCGGCCATCGAGGCCGCCACGACGATTTCCAATTTGACCTTCGGCACGAAATTCACGGCGTATTCCGCGCCGCGATAAATCTCGGTGTGCCCGGATTGTGAGCCGAAGCCCTTGATCTCGGTCACCATCATGCCGCGCACGCCGATGGTGGTCAGCGCCTCGCGGACCTCCTCCAGCTTGAACGGTTTGATTGCTGCAATGATGAGTTTCACGTTTTGCCACCCCTTGCGGTTGTTAACTGTCCCCACGACCAACAGGCCGGGTCTTTTCGCACTGACCCGGGACTGGGCCGTCACGCGGATTAAGACAGGCCGAGAGGTCAGCGAGGGCAACGAAGGCCGCCCGGATTCAGCGCCATCGGAAGAGGCATTTGCAAAATTTTTGCGCAAAAATGGACTAAGGCCTATTTTTTGTGCGAAACGAAAATCAACCTGTTCCCTCTGCCCCCTTCGCAAGCGACTCGAATTTCCGTATCGTCATCCCCAAATGAGGGTGACCCCGGCTTGCGCCGCAATTGGGCCCCCGAACGAGGCAAGAGGCATAGATGAGCCCTTCTGGAAATGGCAAACGTCGGTTGATCGCCGACCGTCGCAACACGCAGGCCCCCAAACGGCCTGCCAAGACCAAGCGCGCGTCCTCTGGCGGTGGTGGTCGTGGATCGGGTGGCGGCGGAGGGCGGCGTGGCCGTCAGCCCCGGCGCAAGGCCCCACGGCGCGGCGGGATCGTGGGCTTTTTCGGTGCTGTGTTCCGGTTGATCTTCGGCTTGATCTGGCGCGTGATCTGGCGTGGCGCGGTTGTGGTCACGTTGTTGGTGGGCATGGCCATTGGATATTATTACATCCAGCTGCCTGATGTTGATGCCTTGGTCGATGCCCGTGCGCGGGGGTCCGTCACGATGCTCGACCGCCACGGAGAGGTCTTTGCCTGGCGAGGAGAGCAATTTGGCGGGGCCATCGACCCCGACACCACATCCCCGCATTTGGTGAACGCCGTCGTTGCCACCGAAGATCGCCGCTTTTGGCGGCACCTCGGGGTAAGCCCACGCGGGATCGCCAGCGCGATCCGTATCAACCTGCGCGAAGGGCGCGGGCCGTTGCGCGGGCATGGTGGGTCGACCCTGACGCAGCAGACGGCCAAGTTGATGTGCCTTGGCGTGCCGTTTGATCAAGACACCTGGGATAGCGAAGCCGCCTACGAGGCCGATTGCCGCCGCACGACCTTGTGGCGGAAGGCGCAAGAGATGGTCTTCGCCTTCGCGATGGAGTTGCGCTACACCAAATCGGAAATCCTTTCGATCTATCTGAACCGCGCCTATCTGGGTGCGGGCGCGCGGGGCTTCGAGGCCGCGTCGCAGCGTTATTTCGGGCTTTCTTCGACCGACGTGAACCCGCAGCAGGCGGCCATGTTGGCGGGCCTTCTGGTCGCGCCGACGCGGTTTGCGCCGACGAACAACCTGCAACGCAGTCAAGAACGCGCCAATCTGGTGCTTGGGCTGATGGAAGAGCAATCCTACCTGAGCGCCGCCGAAGCGGATGCCGCCCGCGCCAATCCCGCGACCCTTTCGGCCGCCGCACGGCAGGACACCGGCGGGTATTTCGCCGATTGGATCATGCAATCCGGCCCCGATTTCCTGACCGGGGAGACCACCGAAGACGTCATCATCCGCACGACATTCGACCCCGAAATTCAGGCGGCTGCCGAGGCCGCCGTGGCCGAAGTGTTCGCCAACCAGGTACGCGACGGGTCCGAGGCCGAAGCCGCGATTGTCGTGATGAGCGCCGATGGCGCCGTGCGCGCGATGGTGGGCGGGCGCGATCTTGCGGGTGGCGGCTTGTTCAACCGTGCCACGCAGGCCTTCCGGCAGACCGGGTCTGCCTTCAAACCGTTCGTTTATGCGACTGCGCTGGATCTGGGATTCCGGTTCGATGATCTGGTGCTGGACGCGCCGCTTACGATCATCGAGGCGGGAACCGATCCATACAGTCCCGTAAATTACGATGGGCTATATCGAGGCGAGGTTACGCTAACCGAGGCCCTGCGCCATTCGTTAAACACACCTGCCGTGCGTTTGTCCGAAGAGGTCGGCCGTGATCTGGTGCGTACCGTTGCCTCGCAATTCGGGATCGAAAGCGATCTGGCGGCGGGCGCGGCGCTTGCGCTGGGGGCGTCCGAATCGACCCTGATCGAGATGACGGGGGCCTATGCGGGTATCCTGAACGGTGGCTCGGCGGTGCGGCCCTTTGGCCTGACGGAGCTGCGGCTGTTGGGAGAAAACGCCCCGATGTTCGAGCAAAGCACCGGCATCCAGGAACGCGTGATTTCGGAAGGTTCGGCCCGGCAATTGACCTATATGATGAGCCAGGTCACGGCTTCGGGCACGGGACAGCGCGCGCGGCTGTCGGACCGTCCGACCGCGGGCAAAACCGGCACAACAAACAGCGCGCGGGACGCATGGTTCGTCGGCTTCACAGCCGATTACGTGGCCGGTGTCTGGATGGGATATGATGACAACCGACCGCTCAGCGGTGTGACGGGCGGCGGGTTGCCGGCGGAGATCTGGCGGCAGGCGATGGAGAATATCCACGCCGATCTGCCTGCGCGGCCCTTGCCCATGATCGACCCTATTGCCGAGGCGCGCCCGGCGGAGCAACCGCAAGCGTTGAACGCCGACGGTCTGGTCCGGGACGGGAGTGGGCGGTTGGTGGGGCCGGTGACGCCGCGCGGAACGCGGGTGCCGATCGGCAATGCGCAGGGGCAAGGCAATCTGGGCAACGCGATCAACGATGTGTTGAACCAGATTTTCGGGCCCGCCGCGAACTAAGCTGCGAACTGGGCCCGGTCATCAGGCACGCGGGTTCGTCAGGGCGTCAGTATCCCAGCGCGATCCCATCTTTTCGCGGGTCACTCCCGCCTTCCAGAACACCGTCTGGCCGAATGCGGATCGCCTGCGCGCCACCAACCGCCGTTTCGGGGATCTGGACGTCGTGCCCCTTGGCGGCCAATCCGTCATGGACCGCTTGCCCGTAGCCACGTTCAACTTTCACATGCCCGGCCTCCGCAAAGCTGCGTGGGCCATCGATGGCCGCCTGCGGGCCGAGGCCGTAATCCACAACATTCGACACAAACCGCGCATGGCCTGCCGATTGATACGCGCCCCCCATGACGCCGAAGGGCATTAGGCTTCCGTCGTCGAGTTTCAGCATGCCGGGGATGATCGTATGCATCGGGCGTTTGCCCGGACCGACTTCGTTGGGGTGACCTTGCTCCAGTGTGAAGCCGCCGCCCCGATTCTGGAACAGAACACCGAATTTGTCCGACGCAAGCCCCGAACCGAAGGAATGGAAGATCGAATAGATCAAGCTGACCGCGCGCCGATCCTTGTCGACGACCGTGATGTAGATCGTCTCCTTGTGGACATTGTCGGACGCCGCGCGCGGGTCAGGCATTGCAGTGTCGGGGTCAATCAAATCGGCAAGCGCTTTCCCGGTGTCCTTCGACAGCATGTGATCAAGGCGGGTGACGTGATCCATATCTGCGATGAAGCGGTCGCGCGCGTCATAACCGAGCTTGGTGGCCTCGGCCTCCAGATGGGCGCGTTGGGTGCCGAACGGGTCGTCCTGTGGGTCCAACGTTTCCAGCATGTTGAGGATCAGCATTGCGGTCGCGCCCTGACCGTTGGGCGGCAGTTCCATCAATTCCGCGCCCCGATACGTCGACCGTAGCGGGTCTACATAGGTGCATTTCGTTGCGGCGAAATCGTCGAGCGTGTGGCTGCCATCAAGCGCGCGGAGCGACGCAACCATATCTTCGGCCACCTCGCCTTCATAGAAGCCGGCCCGCCCTTGGGTGGCCACGCGGCGCAGAACCTCTGCCTGACCCGGCGCAGCAAAACGGGCGCCAACCGGTAAAGGCGCGTCGTCTTTCAGGAACAATGTGCGCGCGTGACCGGACAGCAGGGAGGCGCTTTGAGCGTAGTCAAACGCCACGCGCGGGGCGACCGGGATCCCGGCATCTGCATAATGGATCGACGGAGCGAGGACCCGGTCAAGCGGCAGGTGCCCGTGGTCACCATGCAGGCGGCAGAAGCCGTCCATTGCGCCCGGCACTGTGACCGCGCCCACATCGTAGAGTGGCATGGTGTCGTATTTTGCGCGAAGGGCCTCCGCGTCGATCCCGGCCGGAGCACGTCCTGACGCGTTGAGGCCGATGATCTTTCCGTCGGGTTGGGCGACAAGCGCGAACATGTCGCCGCCGATGCCGGTGCTTTGCGGTTCACAAAACCCCAGCAGGATCGCGGCACCTATCGCGGCATCGACCGCGTTGCCACCGGCCTGCAACAGAGCAACGGCGGTTTGTGTCGCCAGCGGATGCGACGTGGCGCACATCCCCTGATCTGCGAAAACGGCGGACCGCCCGGGCTTGTGAAAATCGCGCATGATGTCTCCCCTGTTGTCAGCAGGGAGACACTATTGATGGAAGCGCCGAGGGCAAGGGCCAACGCGGCCCCGTGCATTTTACGGTGCGGTCTTGGGAGGGTTGTCGCCGCAGAGGACCTCGACGCCACGCACTGGGTGGGGGCTTTGACACGTGACGTCGAGGGAAGCCTCTGCAGCTACCCTCTCTGTATCGCCGGTGTTGGGGGCGGACGTTTGATCGAAAAAAGGCATTCTCATGTCAAAACGCTCTAATTTCTAAACAATGGCTCGATTTTTGCCGGATCTGCGGTGTCGGCACCGCTCCGTTGCTACAGCCCGTTCAGAGTGCGGGGGCAGGAATCGAGAAGGTCAAAAGGTTGCGATCACCGTCCCGGCAATAGGTCAGACCCGTGGTCAATGCATGGATCATGGCCCATCCGAAGCCACCTTCGGGCAATGCGTCACGACCATCCTCGTCAAGCGAAGGCATGCCCCCGTTTGGGGGGCTTCCTTTGGGCATGGTGATGCCGCGGTCAGTGACGCTGACATTCACGCCTGTGTCAGCGAAGGCCAAGATCAGTTCGACCGGATGGCCCCCTTCGCATTGGTAGGCGTGTTCAACGACATTGTTGAGGACCTCGCCCAGAATGATCTGTGCGATATCCCCGATCTCAGCGAATGCGGGAGCGCCGTCGATGCAATTCTGGACCTCTTCGAGGGTGTTGCGCACTTCCTCCGCTTCGGAGGTTAGGGTGAAAACGTGTTCAATCGGCGCCAAGCGGCCCCCTCCCCTTACGTGATCTGCTTGTCGGATAAAATGTGCCTACTCGGCCGCATGCGGTGCTGCGGCGGCTGCAAGCGCGTCGTCCAACGTCGGGAAAATGGCGAAGACCGTGTTCATCCGGGTCAGCATCATGACCTTTTCGACCGCAGGCTGCAGCCCGGCAAGGGCCATGGCCCGCTTGGGACCCATCGCCTTGTAGACGGCCACGATTGACCCCAGACCGCTCGAATCGAGGAATTCGACCTGCGCCATATCGAGGATTACATCGGCATCCCCGTTGGTAAGGTTGCGAAAATCTTCCTTGAACTGAATCGCGATACTTGCATCAAGGCGGCTGTCCTCCACATGGACAACCTGTGCGTGATCATGGTCAGTGGACGTAAGGGGCATGGCGTTTTCTCCAACAAATCGATTTGTTTGTGAGATTAGGAGCCAAGTCTTACAAATTCGTTGTCGGCATCCGGGGGAAGGTTGGGAAGATGGATCAAGTTGTCATCATCGGGGCGGCCCGGACGCCAATGGGTGGGTTTCAAGGCGCTCTTTCGCCGGTGACGGCCTCTGAACTGGGCGGTGCCGCTATTCGTGCGGCCCTGCAAGGCGCGGGCGCGGCCCATGTTGATGAGGTCCTGATGGGATGCGTCCTGCCGGCGGGCCAAGGGCAGGCCCCCGCCCGGCAGGCCGGATTTCATGCGGGCCTCGACGAGAGCATCCCGGCCACAACGCTTAACAAGATGTGCGGCTCGGGCATGAAAGCGGCTATGATGGCATATGATGCCCTCGCGCTTGGGCAAGGGGATGTGATCGTCGCGGGTGGCATGGAATCGATGACGAACGCGCCTTACCTCTTGCCGTCCATGCGCGGCGGCGCGCGGATCGGGCACCAGAAAACGCTGGACCACATGTTTCTGGATGGGTTGGAAGATGCCTATGACAAGGGGCGCCTGATGGGAACCTTTGCCGAGGATTGCGCCGAGGCGTTCCAATTCACCCGCGAGGCGCAGGATGGCTATGCGCTGCAATCGCTGGAAAATGCCCTGACGGCGATTGATGGGGGCGCGTTTGATGCCGAAGTGGCCCCGGTTGCGGTCACCACCTGGAAAGGGCGCATCGACGTGACCACGGATGAACAGCCCGGCAATGCGCGCCCCGAAAAGATCCCGCATCTCAAACCCGCTTTCCGCGATGGTGGAACGGTCACGGCGGCCAATTCATCATCGATCTCGGATGGGGCCGCGGCCCTCGTGCTTGCCCGCGCAACGGCCGCCGAGGCGCAAGGCCTGCCCATCCGCGCCCGCATCCTTGGCCATGCGTCCCACGCTCAAGCCCCCGCGCTTTTCCCCACCGCGCCTGTGCCTGCAGCGCAAAAACTGCTCGACCGGCTGGGATGGGCAACCGACGATGTGGACCTGTGGGAGGTGAACGAAGCCTTCGCCGTGGTGCCGATGGCCTTCATGCACAAGATGAATATCCCGCGCGACAAGGTA
>CAZPJO010000058.1:0-3639 GCA_964586895.1 uncultured Roseicyclus sp. | reverse complement strand
CAACTGACCCCACATTGGTTCCATGACAATGCAACATCTCAAACGTGCCGATTACGCTGAGCTCGCCAAGATCATCTCCTCGCTGACCGAGGGCGAAACCGATAGCGTCGCGCTTATGGCAACGCTCGCCTGTGAGTTGCACCATGCCGATGACCGCTTTGATTGGACGGGCTTCTACCGTGTGACCGAGCCGGGCCTTCTCAAGATCGGCCCGTATCAAGGGGGGCACGGCTGCTTGCAGATCCCGTTCGACAAAGGCGTTTGCGGTGCTGCCGCGCGCACCGGCGAGGTGCAGCTTGTCGCGGATGTTGACTCGTTCCCCGGCCATATCGCTTGCGCGTCGTCGACCCGGTCTGAGCTCGTCTTGCCGGTGCACAACGCGGCGGGGGAGTTGATCGCCGTGCTTGATATCGACAGCGATCAGGCCGACGCTTTCACCGAGGAAGACGCGGTGCAGCTTGGCACGATCCTGCGGGACACGTTCGCGCGCTGATCAGACGCGCCTTAGTCGTCATCCCCGTTCACTACGGTCAATTCCGGCGCTGTCAGGGTACGTGGCACGGCCTCGACCCGCGGCGCGTCCTTCAATTCGTCGGACGCCTCCTGGACCACCTGCATGGCCTCCAGCTTGCGCGCCGACGGCAAGACGCGGGCCTCAAGCGAGCCCATTGCCTTGTTGTAGCTATCGACCGAGCGGTTGAGTGCGGTGCCGACCTTTTGCAGATTTCCGGCAAAGGTGGCGAGGCGGCCATAAAGTTCCTTCGCCTCGCGGTGGATGGTGATGGCGTTCTCGGCAATCGCCTCTTGCTGCCATCCGAAGGCAATGGTGCGCAAAAGCGCGATCAGGGTCGAGGGCGTGGCAATGACAACGCGCGATTCCATGGCGCGTTCAATAAGGTTTGGATCCGCCTCCACCGCCGCCGAAAGGAACACATCGCCGGGGATGAACATCACGACAAAATCGGGCGTGTTCTGCAACAGGTCGTGATAGCGCTTGGACGACAGCGCGCGCACATGGTCGGCCACCTGACGCGCATGGCGGGTGATCGCGATATCGCGGGCCTCGGGCGTGTCGGCCTCCAGCGCATCAAGATACCCGTCAAGCGAGGTCTTCGCGTCAATCACCAGCGACCGACCGCCGGGCATCCGGACAATCGCATCGGGCCGCTGCAAACCCTCATCCGTGCGATGGCTGACTTCCGTGTCGAAATCCACATGTTCGGACATGCCGGCCATTTCGCAGACCTGCCGCAATTGCATCTCGCCCCAACGACCCCGGGTCTTGGGCGCGCGCAGCGCCTGCACCAGCTTGCGCGTCTCGCCGGTCAATTGCGATTGCCCGAGCTTCAGTTCACTGACCTGAGTCTTGATCGCGGAATAGGCATCGGTGCGCGATTTTTCCATGTCGCGCAGGACCGTATCGAAGGCGCCGAGTTTTTCGTTGAGCGGTTTGACCATCCCGTCGATGGCCTTCTGGCGCGCGTCCAATTCGGCCTTGGCGGTCTCGGAATGGGTGGCGAAACGTTCGGTCACACGGTCGAGGAACGCCTTGGAATTGCCCTCCAGCACTTCACCGGCCAGGTTCTTGAACTGCGATTTCAGCGCTTCGTTCAAGCCTTGCAACTCTTCCAACCGGGCCTTGTGCGTCGCCTGTTCCGTCTCAAGCCGCGCCTCGGCCTGGTTGAGCGCGCCAAGCAGGCCGTCGCGTTCATCGCGCGTGTCGCTCAGCGCTTGTTCCAATTGCGGCAGGCGTTCTGCACGGGCCTCCATCGCAGCCATCTGCCGCTGAATGGCCTCCATCCCTGACAGGTCGCGCGCCGCCCGGCGCAGGCGCGCGCCGCGGAGGATCCACGCGACAAACAAGATCAGGGCGGCCAGCACAACCAACAGGAAATAGGCGGGCAACGGATCGACCTCGGGTCCGAACGGACTTGAAGCGCGCAGACGCGCCGCGACGTCGTCGAGAAAGGCAAAGAATGGCGCATTTTCCATGGCTCAGCTCCGCCCGAACAGCCGTTCGATATCGCTCAGTTTCAGCTCCACATAGGTGGGCCGTCCGTGATTGCATTGGCCGGACAAGGGCGTCGCCTCCATCTCGCGCAGAAGCGCATTCATCTCATCCGCGCGCATCTGTCGGCCAGATCGGATCGACCCGTGGCAGGCCACACGGCTCAGGACCGCTTCGACACGCGCCTGCAATGTCTGGCTGTCGCCGAGGTCATCCAATTCATCCAGAATGTCCCGTAACAAAGCATCGGAGTTGATTTCCCCAAGGATCGCGGGGGTTTCTCGCACGGCGATGGTCCCGGGCCCAAAGGCCTCGATCACCAGGCCGAAGCGTTCCAATTCCACCGCATGATCCATCAGGCGCTCGGCATCGGATCCCAATGCGATAATCTCAGGGATCAGAAGCGCCTGCCGCGCGACCCCGTGCTCCGACATCTGCCGCTTCAGTTTCTCGTAAACCAGCCGCTCGTGCGCGGCATGTTGGTCGACCAACACGATCCCGTTGGGGGTTTGGGCGACGATGTAATTCTCATGCACCTGTGCACGCGCGGCCCCAAGCGGGCCGTCGCTTTCGATCACCGGTTCTTCCACCCGCGCGGAGGGCGCGTTGCCCCAATCCGGCGAGGCTTCTGCCAGCCCGCCCATGCGACCCTGCGCCGGGCGGTCCATCTGGTAGATGCGCGGCGCGCCGGAAAAGGTCGGCTGCGCGGCGGGAGGTGCACCAAAGGGGGCTGCGGAAAACGCCTGCATCGTCGCGTCCGCAACGGTCGATGAAGCCCGATGCCCGGCCTCGGCCAAAGCATGGCGCAAGCCCGACACGATCAAGCCGCGCGCCACGCTGGGTTCGCGGAAGCGCACTTCGGATTTCGCCGGATGCACGTTCACGTCCACCCGCTCGGGCGGGCAGTCGATGAACAGAACCGCCGCCGGATGCCGGTCGCGGCTCAGCACGTCCATATAGGCCGCGCGCAGCGCCCCGATCAAAAGCTTGTCTCGCACCGGACGACCGTTGACGAACAGGAACTGCGCCACGGCGGATCCCCGCGAATAGGTCGGCAGGCCCGCATAGCCCGAAAGGCGCAGGCCCTCGCGTTCCGCGTCGATGGGCAGGGCGTTCTCGGTAAACGCACGGCCCAGGATCGTGGTCAGCCGCCCCCGAAGTGCGCCAAACAGATCGCCACTTTCCGGATCAGCGCGGAACACCAGCCGTTCGCCATCCGTGACGTCCTTGAGGGTGAAGCCCACGGCAGGTTCGGCCATGGCGAGGCGTTTGACAATATCCGTGATCGCCTGCATCTCGGCGCGGTCGGAGCGGAGGAATTTCAACCGCGCGGGCGTGGCGTAGAACAGATCGCGCAGCTCGACCACGGTGCCACGGTTCAAGGCGGCTGGCCTGACCGCTTCATGCGCGCCGCCGGAAACCCGGATCACATGGCCCGCGTCGGACGCCCGCGACGTGATCGACAACCGCCCGACCGATCCGAGCGAGGGCAAAGCCTCTCCACGGAACCCAAAGGAATGGATGTTCAGCAGATCCGAGCCGGCGATCTTGGAGGGCGCGTGGCGCGACAGGGCCAAGGGCAGGTCATCCGCCTCCATCCCCACGCCGTCGTCAGTGACGCGGATCAGGGT
>CAZPJO010000057.1:6215-10550 GCA_964586895.1 uncultured Roseicyclus sp. | reverse complement strand
CGGATTTACGGTACGACTTGTCGTGCGTGTTGCCGGTTTCGTGCATCGCGAAAAGGATGCGGCGGTGCACGGGTTTGAGCCCGTCGCGCAGATCGGGGATCGCGCGCGAGATGATCACCGACATGGCGTAGTCGATGAAGCTGGTCTTCATCTCGGCCGAAATGTCGATGGAGGGCCCGGAATATTCAGGCCGCTCGGGCAGGGTTTGCCCGCCATCGCCGGGGGGGGGAGGGGTGGTGTCGGGAGTGTCGGTCACAATCTCGCCTGTCCGCTGTCTTTTTCGCTATATTTTGTTGCGCAGAGCATAGTCCGACGCGACATCAGGTGCAATGGTGGGGCGCGTTTTTGGCAGCGCGAAGGCGTGGCTGCTAACAAATTGTTTTCTTTGAAAATTAACGAATTCGGCGCAGTCTGGTCCTGTGAAAGGGAGGGCAACACAAAAGAGGTGCCGCAAAATGACCGAGACCGAGTTGATGTTGAAAGGATACGGGCTGACCACGGCCGAGATGATTTACCGGATGCCGGATCATCAATCCGTGCTGAATACCTTCGTCTGGCAGGAGTATGACCTTGCCCCCGATTACCCGCGCTTGTTCGAATTCATCGAATTCTGGCAGGAGGAAATCGAAGGCCCGCTTCACACCGTGCGCTTCACCCACCGCAAGGTGATCGCGCCGGGCGAATGGCGCAATGTGACGGGTGAATTCACCCTGCACTGAAGTGTCTGGGGCATTGAGGCGTCTGGGCGGAGGTCGCGTGGAACGGTTCGCCCTTTGTCAGGGGCGCGCCCGCTGCACCATCCCGTACAGGTCGCGCGGATCGTCGGGATCGGCCAGCATGTCGAGCCGGTCGAACATCGCGTGCTTTTCCAAGGCCTCGCGCACGTAGCGCAGCGCGCTGAAGTCTTCGGTGGCAAAGCCCACGCTGTCGAACAAGGTAATCTGGCGGGCATCGGTGCGGCCCGGAGCCTCGCCCCGGATCACCTGCCAAAGCTCGGTCACCGGGTGGTCTTCATCAAGCGCCTGTATCTCGCCCTCGATCCGGGTCTGCGGCGGGTATTCCACGAAAATATCAGAGCGCAGAAGGATATCGCGGTGCAGCTCCGTCTATTGCTTGTCTGCGGTGCAGGTGGTGATGATTTGCGCGCCCTCCACGGCCTCTTCCGGCGAGGTGCAGGATATGACTTCAAGGCCCGATCCCTTGAGATTGCGCACGGCTTTGGCGGTGGCGCCCGCGTCGATGTCGTAAAGCCGCACGGCTTCGATCCCGCAAATGGCCTTGAACGCGAGACATTGGAATTCCGATTGCGCGCCGTTGCCGATCATCGCCATCACCCGCGCGCTTTTTGGGGCAAGGTGGCGGGCGACCATCGCCGAAGTCGCGGCGGTGCGCAGGGCGGTCAGAACCGTCATCTCGGACAAAAGCACCGGATAGCCGGTATCGACATCGGCCAAAAGCCCGAAGGCCTGCACCGTCTGCAACCCGTCGCGCGTGTTCTTGGGGTGGCCGTTGACGTATTTGAAGGCGTAATGCGTGCCGTCCGAGGTCGGCATCAACTCGATCACCCCATCGGGCGAATGGGCGGCGACGCGGGGGGTCTTGTCGAAAAGCTCCCACCGTTTGAAATCGGCCTCGATGGCATCGGCCAGCTCTCGCAGCATCCGCTCAAGCCCGATCTTGTGGATAAGGGCCATCATATTGGCGACGGAGACGAAGGGGACAAAGGCACGCTCGGACGGGGCGGGGAGATTCATGCGGCATATCCCGAAACAAAGGGGCGGGTTGGACGGTCGAAGATCTTGCGGCCCATGAGCGATGCGGTCAGATCCACCATCAGCGATGCGGTGCGGCCACGTTCGTCGAGGAACGGGTTCAGCTCCACCAGGTCGAGGGATGTGACAAGGCCGCTTTCGTGCAACATCTCCATCACCAGATGCGCCTCGCGGAAGGTTGCGCCGCCGGGTACCGTGGTGCCGACCGCAGGCGCAATGGCGGGATCAAGGAAATCGACATCGAAAGAGACGTGCAAGGCCCCGCCCGCCTCGGCCACGCGGGCCAGGAAAGCGCGCAAGGGGGCCGCCATGCCATGTTCATCAATGGCGCGCATGTCGTGCAGGTCGACAGGCAGGCCCGCCAACGCCGCGCGCTCTGGCGGATCGACGGAGCGCAGGCCCATCATGCACACATTTTCCGGCGCAATCGGGGCGGGCACATCGGGGAAGGCGTCAAAGCCCGGCTGCCCGGTGACATAGGCGACGGGGCAGCCATGCAGATTGCCCGATGTCGTTGTGGCGGGCGTGTTGAAATCGGTATGGGCGTCGAGCCACAGGAGGAATTGCGGCCGGTTCGCGCGCGCGGCATGGGCCGCAACGCCGGCGACACTGCCCAGCGACAGCGCATGGTCGCCGCCAAGGAAAATCGGAAATCCCCGATCCATGGCGTCTTCGGCGGCGCGCATCAGGGCGGCGGTCCAGCCGATGGTCTGGGGCAGCGCATGCAGGTGCGGGTGTTGCGGCATGTCGACGGATGCGGGCACCAGATCGCCGGTGTCCTCGACCGCAAGGCCGAGCGCTTGCAAAGCCTCGGCCAGGCCCGCGACCCGGAATGCATCGGGCCCCATAAGGCAGCCTTGCCGCGCCTTGCCGCAATCCACAGGAGCGCCCACCAAGATGCATTTGCTGTTCATGTCCCGATCCCTTTCACCGCTTTGGGTGCAGGATCATTCCAAATCGAATGAGGATGAAGCGGACATACTGCACAAAATGTTCGGGCAATTGTCGAAATGGTGAGCTACAATCTCCGATATGGACAATATGGATCGGAATCTTTTGGCGGCGTTGCGCCGGGACGGGCGGGCGGCCTTGTCGGATCTGGCCGCCGCGCTTGGCGTGAGCCGCGCCACCATCCGGGCACGGATCGAAAAGCTGGAGACGCGCGGCATCATCCGCGGCTATACCGTTCAAACGGCGCAGGACCTGATGGATGCGCCGGTGCGCGGTCTGATGATGTTGGCGATTTCGGGGCCGGGGGCCGAACGTGTGATGCACCGGCTGACCGGCAATCCGGCGGTCAGGCAGGTGCATTCGACCAATGGGAAATGGGATCTGATTGTCGAGATCGGGACCGAGACGCTGGAAGAATTCGACCGCGTGCTGTTCGATATTCGCCGTCTTGAGGGGGTGGAGACATCGGAGACAAGCCTGATGCTCAACACGCGCAAAGGCGGGCGGAGGGCGTAGGGCCAGCCCCGCGTTCAGCCCGCGCGCCGGGCGGCCGTGACCCAGATCGCCAGCAGGACCAGGCAGGCAATCCCGTTCCACGACGCCATGCTGAGGCCCAAGAATTCCCACGCGACCTCATTGCACAGGACAAGCTGCGGGCCCGAGGTAGTGTCGAACAATTCCTCGACGCTGAGCGATCCGACATCCTGCGCGGCGGAGGCGCCGCAGACCTGCGGACCCTCCCACCATTCCCGCTCGACGCCGGTGTGCAGAAGTGCGAGGCCCGCACCGACCAGAGCGCTGGCCGCGCCGAGCCACGCGATGATGGCTGACGGAATGGCCACGCCCACCGCCGCCAGCGCAATCGCCGCCCGGTGGGGCCAACGTTGCCACAGGCACATCACGCAGGGCAGCAGCCCTTCGACGTATTGGAAATAGAGCGCGCCGAGAAAGAGCCCCAGCGAGCCAAGCCCCGCCAGCGCGATCAGATTGCGCCGCGTGGCAAGCCCGGTCAAAGCCCAATCCAGCCCATGATCAAGCTGACCAGTGACGCCCCCGTCAGGATCAATGCCGCAATCCAGGCCGTGCCCAACAGCCCGCCAAGCACGACAAGGATGCCGTCGCGCTGCAACAGACCCATGGCCACGACAACCACCGCAAAGCCCGGCACCGTGTTGGTCAGCGGCAAAGGCACCAGAATCGACGCGCTGAAGCAGACCAGGGCCACGCCCATGATGCGGTCGATCGGGCGGCGCGTCATGGCAGTCAGGCGCGGTTTGCTGATCGCCTCGATCCGGCGCAACCAAGGCCCGGCGCGGCGCGCGAGGGTTTCCAGACCAGCCTTTGATACCGTTCGCTCGCCCAGGCGCTGCGGCAGCCAAGGGGCGGTGCGGCCCAGGACAATCTGCGCCGAGACGAACATCAACGGAAGGGCGACCACCTGCGGCAGGCCATAGAGGAACGGGATGCAGCAAGGCAGCGCGAGGACCAGCAGGAACAAGCCGAACGCCCGTTCGTGCAATTGGTCGAGGATCCAGAAAAGCGTCACCGCCTCGCCGTCGGCATCGTTGGCAAGATCGCTCAGGCGGTGTGAAATCGCTCTCGCCTCGTCGGG
>CAZPJO010000057.1:0-6205 GCA_964586895.1 uncultured Roseicyclus sp. | reverse complement strand
CGGGTTGGGCCGTCATGCCTTACGTTCTCCTGTGCGCGGCGGACCCGTATGGCCCTGGGCGGTTTGGCGGACCGCGTAACAAATTCAACCGCCGCCGACCACCCGGTGCGACACGCGAGGTGGCCCTGTGGACCGGGGTGCGAATTTGGGCTGGACGGCTTGGGGCGGCTTCGCTAGTCAGGCGCCGTTGGCCCGAGTGGCGGAATTGGTAGACGCAGGGGATTCAAAATCCCCCGCCGCAAGGCTTGTCGGTTCGAGTCCGACCTCGGGTACCAGCCATCCGCAGAGTGATAAGTGACACCAGACACAGGTGCTTTGCGCCCGTGGCGCCCCGCCGCGATTCGGCCCCGAGCCGATGGGTCAGCGGGGTTTAAGGGCGGTTGCCCGGGTGAAATCGGGCCTGTGCGGTGCCTTTTGCTTTGTGACTTTTTCATGATAGAGCGACAGACTGTTTCCGGCATATGCGCGAAAGATTGTCCCCGATTTCGGGACAATGGCAGCTATGGAACCCGGTCCAGGATTGTTCGGATGTGGCCGCACCACCTGTGACAGCGGGCCGAAGCACCGCCTCGGCATGGATCTGCCGGTTTGGCTTTCGCGCCGATCCCGAAACAATCGGCCGCGCCTTGGCCCAGTCAGCGGGCCAGGTTTGACGGGTTTTCGCCCCATTTCTGACGCGTTCGAGAAAAATTTTTCTTCAATTGTATCGGATTTACGGTATCTCTTTGGACAGCCCCGCTGGGGGGCGATGTCTGCAAATAGGCCACGGGGGCGGCCGCACACGGTTGATCGCACAAGTGTATGTGCGAGAGAGGTGTTGCCGTTGTATCCGGGCCCGTATGGCCCACGTGAGTAACAAGTAAATCGCGCCCATGTCGGGTGTGTAATGGCTGCCTGTTGCGGAACTGTGCTCCGCCCTCTCTTCCTGGTTGGGATCTCGTCTGCGGTCGCCCTCAAGCTTGGGTGCCGACGCTATCATTGGGTCCGTTTTCGTGCGCCATCCGGCGTGCTGACTGTCTGATGGCCCCATGGGGTCTGCCGTGGGAGTGTGCGAGATGACTTCGGTGATTGAATTTGGCGACATCGCTTTGGGCGGTGTGGCCAGCACGGCGTTTCAAAGCGATGGTGTTTTGGTTGTCGCGTCGCGTTCAGGCACCTTGGACATCACGTTCGAGCGCGCCTGCACCGTCACATCCATGGGCTTTCGTGGCATTACCGAACCCGGCGTGCTTCGGCTTTTTGCATCCGATGGGCGCATGATCGAAACGCGCACCGTCGGGGCGTCGGATGCCAGCGGCCAAACCACCCTGTCCATGAACTCCGAAAATGTTGCGCGGATGGAGGTCATGTTGCCCGACTCGGGCCGCATTCAGACCCTTGAGCTGGAGGCCAGCGCGGGCGACGACACGATCGATGGCGGCGCGGGCGATGATGTGCTTGACGGGATGGAGGGCGATGACCTGATCCTTGGTGGGTCGGGCAATGACCTTAGCCGTGGCGGTGCGGGTGATGACACGCTGTTGGGCGACAGCGGCACGCAGGACAACGGCGCGGTGCGCGAGGCGTTTCGATGGAGCCTCGGGCCCGCCGACGCGCGCGATTTCAGTCAGGACACCGGCAACGTCACCGTCTCGTTTTCGGAGGTGAACGGCGGGGCAAGTGACACCATCTCGACCGAGGCGCAGCTTGTGGACGGGATCGACACCGGCGGCGCGCCTGCGGATGCGAATTCATCGCTGGACAGCGAAACGGGCGGGCAGGGCAATTCCGATACCTACAGGTTGGATTTCTCCGACCCGGTCGAGAATATTTCTTTCCGTATCAATGATGTGGACGGCGATGGCGTTGTGACGATCCGGGCCTTCGATGCCGATGGTGCCCCGGTTGAGGTGGCGCTTGTTGCGGGCGGCGAGGTGACGCTGCGTGACGTGGATGGCGACGGGCAGACCGACACCGCCGACAGCAACGGCGGCTACCTGCCCGACACGGCGCAAGCCTATTCCGTCCTTGTCACGATCCCCGGCCCGGTGGCGGCGGTGGAGCTGTTTCACACCCAGAACGGCCCCGGAAATTCCGGCATCAACGTCACGGATGTCTATTTCGACGTGCCCGGTGTCTTGCCGCCCGAGGGCGCGGGCGATGACACGCTTTTCGGTGGGGATGGCGATGATGTGATCGCGGGCGAGGATGGCAACGATAGCCTTCTTGGCGGGGCCGGTGCGGATGTGATCGACGGCGGCGCGGATGCCGATACGATTGTGGGCGGAACGGATGGCGACGTGGTGGATGGGGGCACCGGGTCGAACGCGCCGGGCGATGCGGGTGACGCGGATGTCCTTGACCTGCGCGGGTCGGGGCCCTTTCGCGTGATCGACCAGACACCGGACGCGGACGGCAATTCCACCTCCGGCAATGTGCAGTTCGTGGATCCGTCCAGCGGCGAGGTGACCGGCACGCTCGCCTTCCGGGAGATCGAGACGATCCTTGGCAACCGAATCGAACAGGGCGGCAGGGTCGTGGCCGAAGACAACGTCTTTACCGTCGACGAGGATGACCCGCCCGGTGGCGTCGAAGGCAATGTCCTGTCCAATGACACAAAGCCCGCCGATGGGACGTTCCGCGTGATCTCGATCAGCAACGGCACCGACACGGCGGTTGCGCCCGATCCCTTCGGCAACCCCGGTCAGGGGATGATCGTCGCGGGGGACAATGGCGGCCTGATCCGGATCAACAATGGCGGCAACGTCCAGTTCGATGCCAACGGGGATTTCGAAGGCCTGGCCGTGGGCGAGACCGCAACCACCTCTGTCACCTACACGATTTCGGACGCTGCGGGCAGGATGGACAGCGCGCGCGTGATCTTCACCGTGACTGGCGTGAACGACGCGCCCGATGCGGTGGACGATGTCGATGAGACCGCGTTCGAGACCGCCGTGGTGATCGACCTTCTCGCCAATGACACGGATGTGGATGGCGACGCGCTTTTGGTGACGCAGGCCGTCGTGCCGGCGGAGCAGGGCACGCTCGAAGAGCTTGGCGGCGGGGCCTACCGGTTCACGCCAGCCGCCGGGTTCGAGGGCACGGCCAGCGTTTCCTACAGCATATCGGACGGCAATGGCGGCAGCGACAGCGCGATCCACAATGTGCAGGTCGGCGCCGATCCGACGCCCGCAGACGGTATTGTGGACGGCGAGGATTTCACTGAGGCGATGGGGCCGGGCTATGACGACGCGAACCTGCCCAGTGACGGCGGCGGCGATCAGATCGACGGCGATGACGGCATAGATGACGTAATCGAGGGCAATGGCGGCGATGACACGATCAACGCGGGCCTTGGTGATGACGTTGTTTCGGGCGGCGCGGGTGATGACCGCCTGATTGGCGGGCAGGGCGCGGACCTGTTGCAGGGCGGGGACGGCGATGACGTTTTCGACTTCGACGCGGGGCAGGACGGTGTCGGCGACACGATCGTCGGCGGCGAAGATGGCGATGGCGGCGATCTCGACACGCTTGACCTGAGCGGTGCGGGGCCGTTGCAGGTTTTCTTCGATGACAGCGTCGATCCCGTGGGCACGCCGGGCGAGGCGGGGACGGTGATCTTTTTCACCGACGCCGCGCAGACCGAGGAAGCGGGACGGCTGACGTTCCGCGAGGTCGAGAATGTGATCCCCTGCTTTACGCCGGGCGCGATGATCGCCACGCCAAGGGGCGAGATGGCCGTCGAAACCCTGCGCGTGGGCGACAAGGTGATCACCCGTGACAACGGCATTCAAGAGATCCGCTGGACCGGCAGGCGCACGCTCAACCGGATGGAATTGGCCGATCATCTGAACCGCAAGCCGATTTACATCAAGGCGGGCGCGTTGGGCCATGACCTTCCGGAACGCGACATGTTGGTCAGTCCGCAACACCGCGTGCTGATCTCCGGTGACACCCCGCAGCTTTATTTCGAGGAAAGCGAGGTTCTGGTCGCCGCCAAGCATCTTGTTGGGCGTCAGGGCATCGGCATCATGGATACGCTGCGCGCGACCTACATCCATTTCATGTTCGACCGACACGAAGTGGTCCTCTCGGATGGCGCATGGACGGAAAGCTTTCAGCCCGGCGATCAATCGCTTGGCTCCATGGGATCGGACAGCCGCGATGAGATTTTCGCGCTGTTCCCGGAGCTTGCCACCGAGAGCGGGTTGACGACTTACGCGGCCGCGCGCCGCGCGCTAAAGGCACATGAAGCGATGCTTTTGCATCTGTGAGTGTGCCTGGGGGCCGCGTGTTGCTCGCACCGCACGCGGTCCCGACGAATCTGCAGCGGGGGCGGCCTGTTTCGTGGGGAAACGGGCCGCCTTTTTCTTGCGCGCTGCTAGGGCGCAGGATCCCGTTTCGCGCGCCAGGCCGCCCAATCCTCGGGCGTGTCGAGGTCATTGAGGGCACGGTTGTCCGCCAACGGGATCAGGGCGACGTCGCGGGCATGGGCCTTGAGGACCGACTTCGCGCCCGTATCTCCCTGTAACCTCGCCAAGTGTTTCAGGTATTTGGGCGCGAACACAACCGGTTGGCCGGGCTGCCCGTCGGCGCTGGCGGCTTGCAGGATCGGGCTGAGGTTTTGCGCGGCGAGCCCCAGAAGAAGGTGCAGGTCCGAGGCGGTGATGTCCGGCATGTCAGCCAGCACGATCATCACCGCGCGGTTTTTCAGGCCGTCCACGCCCGCCCGGATCGACGCGGCCATGCCATCGGGTCCCGTCGCTTCAACGACCGCCACGGGCAGCTCTGCAAGGGCCGCGCGCCGCGCCGCTTGATCCGGGCCAAGCACCACACGCGTCTCGCCCGCCTTGACGCAGCGTTCGGCCATCAGGCGCAGCAGAGGCATGCCGTCCACATCCTCCAACAGCTTGTCGGCGCCCCGCATCCGGGTGGAGCCGCCTGCAGCGAGAAGCACGATCATCGGCGCGCTCATCCACGCATCCTCGCACCGTCGGCGTCAAAAAGCGGCGTCGTGATCAGCCGGGCCGGGCGCATGTCACCAAGAATTTCGATCTCCACTTCAAGACCTTCGGTGGCGCGATCGCGCGGCACGAACCCCAGGGCGACGCTCTTTTGCGCGTAATGGGAATAGCCGCCGGAGGTGCAGAACCCCTGAACCGTGCCGTCGATCCAGATCGGTTCATAGGCCACGACATCGGCGTCGTCCGCGTCAACCTCGAAGGCGGCGAGAACGCGACCGGGCGGGGCGGCGCGTTCGCGTTCAACCGCCGCGCGTCCGATGAAATCAGCGTTCTTTTTCCACGAGATGAAGCGGTCGAGGCCGGTCTCGGCAGGCGTGTAATCGGGCGAGAATTCCCGCATCCACGAGCCGAAGAACTTGTCGAGCCGCAGGCTCATCATAGCGCGCATCCCGAAGGGTTTCAGGCCAAGGGGCTGCCCGGCGGTCCAAAGCGTGGACCAGAGCGCGCGTTGTTCCATGGCATCGACGTAGATCTCATAGCCCAGATCGCCGGTATAGCTGACGCGTTGGACGAAGGCGGTCGAATGGCCGATGGTAAGCTGGCGGCAGTCCATGAAGGCGATGTCGCTGACATCCTCGCGTGCCACGGTTTGCAGCAGATCACGGGCACGGGGCCCGGCGATCTGGAACCCGGTGCGGCGGTCGGACATGTTATTGATTGTCACGTGGTCTCCCGCGTGGGCGTCAAACCAGCGCATGTGATAATCCTGCGCGCCGTAGGAGCCGGTCAGCTGAAAGTGCGTGTCGCTGAGGCAGGTGATGGTGAAATCGCCGATGATCCTGCCGCGCTCCGACAACATCGGGCTGAGCGACAGCCGCCCAGGTCTGGGGATGCGGCCCGCCATGATCCGGTCAAGCCAGTCCCGTGCGCCGGGGCCTTGCACGTCGTATTTGCCGAAATTCTGCACCTCGTTGATGCCAACGGCTTCGCGAACGGCGGCGACTTCGCGCGCGGTCGCGGCGAAGGCGTTGGAGCGGCGGAAGGACGGCGTCTCAAACCTGGCCTCGCCCGGTTTCGCGAAATAATTGGGCACTTCCAGCCCGTATTGCTGACCCCAGACCGCGCCCATCTTTTCGAACACGTCATACATCGGCGTGGTGCGGAAGGGGCGCGCGGCGGGCAGTTCTTCATTCGGGTAGACCACCGAAAAGCGCGTCTGATAATTCTCGATCACCTTGGGCAGCGTGTAGCCGGGCGTTATG
>CAZPJO010000056.1:0-10590 GCA_964586895.1 uncultured Roseicyclus sp. | reverse complement strand
CGAGCCCGAGCATACCCTTCCCCTGCGCTCGCCGCTCGACACCGGGGTCGATGGCGGCGCGTTCTTCACTCAAGGCGGCGACACCGACCTGCCCTCCGATCAGCGCGCCGATGACGGCCGCAGCCTGTGTTTCGAGACGGATACGCTGCACACCTCGCTCGACATCATCGGGATGCCGGTCTTGCGCTTGCCGGTGGCGTTGGATGCGCCGCAGGGCAATTTGATCGCGCGGCTGGTGGATGTGCATCCCGACGGCGGCGCGCACCGGATCACCATGGGCGTGCTGAACCTGTCGCATCGCGACGACAGCGCGCAACCGGCCCCGATGGTGCCGGGCCAGAGCACCGAAATCACCCTGACGCTGGATGCCACCGCCTACCGGCTGCGCCCCGGCCACCGGCTGCGCCTGGCGCTTTCCACCGCGTATTTTCCGCTGATCCTGCCTCCGCCGACGGACGTCACGGCCACGCTGACCCTCGGCCCGAAGGCCATGCTCCACCTACCGCACGCAGCGCACCGTCCCTGCGATCTTGCGCCGCCGCCGGGCGATGACCCGCGCCCGACTTATCCGCAGCAAACCCCGCCCGAGGATCACCGCGCAACCACCTTCGAGCGCGCCACCGGTCGGACCCGCATCGTGCAATCCGGCACCACCGGCCTGCGCACCCATCCAGGCCATGGCCTTGCGTTTGAGGACACCCACAAGGCCGTCTGGTCGATCACGCGGGGCGATCCCCTGAGCCTTGAGGCGCAGGAGGAAACCACCGCCCTGCGCATCCGCGACGGCATCACCACAGAGGTCATCGCCACCGGGCGCCTGCGCGCAACAGCCACACATTGGGTTGTCGAAGCACGGCTGGCGGCGAAAGAGGATGACGCCCTGGTTTTTGAGCGTGAATGGTCCGAAGAGATCCCCCGCGATCATGTCTAGACCCCGCATCGCCATTGCCGGGTTTCAACACGAAACCAACAGTTTCAGTCCCGTCGCGGCGGATTTGGCGGAGTTCGAGATGGCGGATTCCTGGCCCGGCCTGCTGCGCGGCGGGGCGGTCATCACGGACACAAGGGGCCTCAACCTGCCGATTGCGGGGTTCGTTGCGGCAGCGTCAGACGCCGATCTGCATTCGATCCTTTGGTGCGCGGCCGAGCCGTCCGGCCCGGTGACGGCGCGCGCGTTCGAGGCGATCTGCGATGATATCCTTGCGGGCCTTGCCGAGGCCGCGCCGCTCGACGCCATCTACCTCGACCTGCACGGCGCGATGATTACAGACAGCTACCCTGACGCTGAGGCCGAAATCTTGCGCCGTATCCGCGCGCGTTTCGGCCCTGACCTGCCCATCGTGGTCAGCCTTGATCTTCATGCAAATGTCTCTGCCGCTTTTGTCTGCCAAGCCACCGCCATCACCATGTTTCGCACCTACCCGCATCTCGACATGGCCGAGGCAGGCGCACGGGCCTATGCGGCGTTGGAGGCGATCCTGTGCGGTGCGACCCCGGCCAAGGCGTTCCGGCAAGTGCCCTACCTCATCCCGATGCATGCGCAATTCACCGGTGCCGCCCCCGCAGGCACGCTTTACGCGGCCGTCACGGGCTTTGACGCGCCCGGCCAATGGGCGGAATTCGCCACGGGGTTCAGCGGCGGCGACAGCCCCGTGACCGGCGCGTCGATCATCGCCCATGCGCCAACGCAGGACCGCGCCGACCGGATCGCAGATGCGCTCTTGGCAAAGGTCATCGCGGCGGAAGATGCCTTCGATCAACCCCTGATACCCCCCGCAGACGCCGTCGCTCAGGCTATGGCCCTACCCAAAGGCGAGCCCGTCGTTCTGGCCGATGTGCAGGACAACCCCGGCGGTGGCGGGTCGTCGGACACCACGGGCCTGTTGCGTGCGCTGGTGAAGGCGCGCGCGCAGAATGCGATGCTTGGGCTCTTGCATGATCCGGAAGCGGCGGCGGCGGCCCATGCGGCAGGGGTCGGGGCGACGCTGCACCTCGGGCTCGGCGGGCGGTCCGGACAATTCGGCGACACGCCTTTTCCCGTAACCGCCCGGGTAACGGCATTGAGCAGAGGGCACGTGCCATACGAGGGCGCGATGTACGGCGGCGGCACCGCACAAATCGGGCCAACGGCGGTCTTGCAGATGACCGAAGGCGGCGCGGATGTCCGCGTGGTGGTCAGCACGATCCGCAATCAATGCCTCGACCGTGCCTATTTCCGCCACATCGGCCTTGTCCCCGAAACCGCACGGCTGATCGCGGTCAAAAGCACCGTGCATTTTCGCGCCGATTTTGACCCGATCGCGCAGGCCACACTCCCCGTGGCCAGCCCCGGGGCGCTTGGATGTGTGCTCAGCGATGTGGCTTACAAACACCTGCGGCCCGGTGTTCGGATCGGCCCGAACGGCCCCCGTGCATAACGTCACCACAACCCAAAGGTGTGGCCGTGATCCGATAAACAGGTTGAATACTAAATATTTGCGGTCACAATGAAACCATAACGTGAGCGCTCGAAGACGCATCACACCAAGAAACAAACAGGGAGACGACAATGACCAAACTGACAACCTTTGCCAGTCCAAGCCGCCGTGGCGTACTGAAGGGCGCGACGGCAATCGGGGCTGCGGCCCTTGTGACGCCGTGGGGCACACCGCTGCGCGCGCAGCCCGTCCGGGGTGGCACGCTGCGTGTGGGCATGGCCCATGGCTCCACCACCGACGCGCTTGATCCGGGGTCGTGGGAAGCGGATTTCATGATTTTCCAGGCCCATACCCGCAACAACTTCCTCACCGAGATCGCCGCCGACGGCTCCCTCGTGCCCGAACTTGCCGAAAGCTGGGAAGCCTCCGCCGACGCTGCGACCTGGACCTTTACCTTGCGCTCGGGCGTCGAATTCCATTCCGGCCATATCATGACGGCCGAAGACGTCATCGCCTCGATCAATCACCACCGTGGCGAAGACAGCACGTCGGCTGCCGCCCCCATCGTGGCCGATATCACCGACATGACCGCGGACGGCATGAACGTCATCTTCACCCTGTCGGCGGGCAACGCGGATTTCCCGTTCGTTTTGTCGGACTATCACCTTCCGATCCTGCCCGCGCAGGCCGATGGCACCATTGATCCCGAAACCCGCGATGGCTGCGGCCCGTTCCGCATCGCCGAATTGGAATTCGGTGTCGGCGCCCGTTACGAGCGTCACGACGGCTACTGGAAAGAGGGCCTGCCCTATTTCGACGCCATCGAACAGATCGTGATCTTCGACGATGCCGCGCGGCAGAATGCGCTGATCTCGGGCGATGTGGATTACATCGACACCGCCGACCTGAACACCGTCCACCTTCTGGAACGCGCGCCGGGGATCGAGATCTTGTCGGTGACGGGCACGCAGCATTACGGCCTGCCAATGGACACCCGCGCCGCGCCGTTCGATGATGTGAACGTGCGCATGGCGTTGAAATACGGGATCAACCGGCAGCAATTGGTCGATACGATCCTCAATGGCTACGGCAGTCTCGGCAATGACCACCCGATCGGCCCCGGTCAGCGCTATTTCAATACCGAGCTTGAGCAGCGCGAATATGATCCCGACCGGATGCAGTTCCACCTGCGCGAAGCGGGCATGGAAAGCCTCGACGTCGACATCCACCTCGCCGACGCGGCCTTTGCGGGTGCGCTGGATGCGGGTGTTCTGTTTGCGGAAAGCGCGGGCGCGGGCGGCATCAACCTCAACGTCGTGCGTGAACCCAACGATGGCTATTGGTCCAACGTCTGGATGCAGAAGCCCTTCGCGGGCACCTATTGGGGTGGCCGTCCGACCGAAGACTGGATGTTCGCAACCGCCTACGCCGAGGGCGTGCCGTGGAACGAGACCTATTGGTCGAACGAGCGGTTCAACGAATTGCTCACCTCTGCCCGTGCCGAGCTCGACGACGATCTGCGCCGCGAGCAATATTTCGAGATGCAGCAGATCGTGTCTGACGACGGCGGGATCATCATTCCGATGTTCGCCGCCTATGTCGGCGCCTATTCCGATCGTCTGGCCCGGCCCGAACAGGTCGCCTCAAATTGGCGAAATGACGGGCACCGGATCGGCGAACGCTGGTGGTTCGCCTCCTGATCTGATCTCACTCACCCCGGGCTGCATCTGTGGCCCGGGGTTTTCTTCACCCGATGGGTGCGCGGGGACCGCACCACCAAAGGGGACCTCATGTCACATATTCTGACGATGATCGCGCAACGGCTCGCCCTTGGCGTTGTTACGCTTTTCGTGGTGTCGCTGATCATCTTTCTCGGCACCGAGCTTCTGCCCGGCGATTTTGCTCAGGAAATCCTCGGGCAATCCGCGACGCCCGAAACCGTCGCCGCTCTGCGCGAGCGTCTTGGCCTGAACGAGCCCATGCACATCCGCTATCTGGGTTGGCTGTCGGATATCGTGCGCGGGGATTTCGGCGAAAGCCTGGCGAATGGTCAATCCGTTGCCGATCTCATCGGGGGGCGTCTTGTGCGCACGCTGGAACTTGCCGCCTACGCCGCCGCCATCGCGGTGCCTCTGTCGTTGATGCTCGGCATTCTGGCGGCGCTGTTTCGCAATTCCTTCTTCGACCGGTTCGCCAATGCCAGCGCGCTCAGCTCCATAAGTTTCCCCGAATTTTTCGTGGCTTACATCCTCATCTTCCTGCTTGCCGGCGCGGGCGGCGCATTTCCCGCGACCGCAATCAACATCTCGCGGGGCGATCCGACCTTCGCCGAATACCTGCATGTGGCCTTCCTGCCTGCGCTGACCCTGACGCTCGTCGTTACGGCCCATATGATGCGCATGACACGGGCCGCGATCATCAATCTGCTCTCCAGCCCCTATATCGAGATGGCACGCCTGAAGGGCATGGCCCCGATGCGGATCATCGTCAAACACGCCTTGCCGAACGCCTTGGCCCCGATCATCAACGTCATCGCCCTGAACCTTGCGTACCTGATCACGGGTGTCGTGGTGGTCGAAGTCGTCTTCGTCTACCCCGGCCTCGGGCAGTTGATGGTCGATAGCGTCGCCGCGCGTGATATGCCCGTTGTGCAGGGTGTCGCGCTCATTTTTGCGGCGGCCTATGTGCTCTTGAACCTTACCGCGGATGTGCTGGCGACCTTGTCCAACCCCCGCCTCGTGCACCGTCGCTGAGGGGGGCTGAACATGGGTTTTCTGACCGGACTTCTCTGGCTTGTCGCAGCCATCATCGCGGCCATGGCCGCGGGGTGGGTGTTTCGGACCGTCGCGGTTGCGCTCGCACCGCGCGGCATTTCCAAGGAACTGAAGACCGCGCCCCTGACGGCAAGCTTCGGCATGCTGATGATCCTGATCTACATCTTCGTGGCATTCTTTGCCCCCGTCCTTGCGCCGTTCTCCGAAACGGAAGTCGTCGGCCCCGAATTCCTGTTCCCCGGCGATGATCCCGCGCTGCTTCTGGGCACCGACAATCTGGGCCGCGATATGCTGTCGCGGATGATCTATGCGGCGCGCAACACGGTGGGCATCGCATTTGTCACCACGGCCATCGCCTTCATCCTCGGCTCGGTCCTGGGCTTGCTGGCGGCGGTTGTGGGCGGCTGGCTGGATCAATTGCTCAGCCGCACGGTGGACGTGTTGATGGCGATCCCGGCACTGATCTTTGCGCTTCTGCTGCTGACGATCGTTGGCACGTCGATCATCAACATGATCATCGTGATCGCGGTGATCGACTCGACCCGCGTGTTCCGTCTGGCCCGCGCGGTGGCGATGAACATCGTGGTCATGGATTACGTCGAAGCCGCGAAACTGCGCGGCGAAGGGTTGTGGCGGCTGATCACACGCGAAATCCTGCCCAATGCGATGGCCCCGCTGGTTGCCGAGTTCGGCCTGCGGTTCTGCTTCGTGTTCCTGACGATTTCGGCCCTGTCGTTCCTCGGCCTCGGCATCCAGCCCCCCACGGCGGATTGGGGTGCGATGGTCAAGGATACAGCGACCATGATCACCTTCGGCAACGTCACGCCACTGCTGCCCGCCGCTGCCATTGCGCTTTTGACCGTCAGCGTGAACTTTGTGGTCGATTGGCAATTACACCGTGCAAGCGGGTTGAAGGAGTAGGCCAATGTCCAACAAGGAAGTGCTTCTGAGCATCCGTGATCTGCGCATCGAAGGCCGAGCCGACGAGGAATGGCTGGAGATTGTGAAAGGCGTCGACCTGACCCTGCACAAGGGTGAGGTGCTTGGCCTGATCGGTGAATCCGGTGCGGGCAAATCCACGATAGGGCTGGCTGCGATGGGTTTCGCACGCGACGGCTGCCGCATCTCGGGCGGGACCATCGACTTCGACGGGATCGACCTGCGCAAAGCCAGCGAACCCAAGCGCCGCAGCTTGCGTGGCAAGCGGATCGCCTATGTCGCACAATCGGCGGCGGCCAGCTTCAACCCCGCCCATCGGTTGATCGACCAGTATTCCGAAGGCCCAGTGCAACATGGCGTAATGGGTCGATCCGAGGCGTCCAGTGATGCGGTGGAGCTTTACCGCAAGATGCAGCTTCCGAACCCCGACGAGATCGGCTTTCGTTATCCGCATCAGGTCTCCGGCGGGCAATTGCAGCGCGCGATGACGGCGATGGCGATGGCCTGTCGCCCTGACCTGATCATCTTCGATGAACCGACCACAGCGCTTGACGTGACCACGCAGATCGAGGTTCTGTCGGCGATCCGCGATATCGTCGAGCAATTCGATACGGCCGCGATCTACATCACCCATGACCTCGCCGTCGTGGCGCAGATGGCCGACAGGATCAAAGTTCTGCTCAGGGGCGAGGAGGTTGAAGAGGCCGACACCCGCACCATGCTGGAGGCACCGACGCAGGATTATACCAAGTCACTCTGGGCAGTGCGCAGCCATGCACGGGCCGAACAACCGCCGGTGGCGGCGGGGACCACGCCGGTCGTTGCAGTCAAGGGTGTGACGGCGGGGTACGGGACGCTCGATGTCCTGAAGAACATCAGCTTCGACATCCATGCGCGCCGCACCGTGGCCGTTGTGGGCGAATCCGGTTCGGGAAAATCCACCACCGCGCGGGTCATCACCGGTCTTCTGCCGCCCCGGCAAGGCGCGGTTCTGTTCAACGGCGAGACTTTGCCGCCGGATTACCGCAACCGCACGCGGGATCAGTTGCGGCAAGCGCAGATGATCTACCAAATGGCCGACACGGCCCTGAACCCCAAGCAGAAACTGCGCGAGTTGATCGGGCGCCCGGCGCAGATGTATCTGGGCCTGAACGGCAAGGCCCTGGACGAACGGGTACGCAATCTGCTCGATCTGATCGAGTTGGAGCCCGACGATTACATCGACCGCCTGCCCTCGGAGCTGTCGGGTGGGCAGAAACAGCGCATCGGGATCGCGCGGGCCCTGGCCGCAGAACCGCAGTTCATCATTTGCGATGAAGTGACCTCGGCGCTCGACCAACTGGTCGCAGAGGGGATCCTGAAGCTTCTCGACAAGCTGCAATCGGAATTCGATCTGGCCTATATGTTCATCACCCATGATCTGGCGACGGTGAAATCCATCGCGGACGAGGTGGTCGTTATGAAAGAAGGCGTGGTGGTCGAACAGGGACCGAAATCGGAAATGTTCCAGCCGCCCCACGATCCCTACACGGAACTTCTGTTGTCGTCGGTGCCGGAAATGGATCCCGATTGGCTGGATAACCTGTTGGAAGAACGTGCCGCGGGTGGGGCCGGTGCAGGCGTGCGAGGGGCCGGGAACTAGGGGGCGCGCGTCAGTCCATGATCATGTCGATGAGATAGGCGGTGCCCGCCGCCTTGGCGCGTGCCAACGCAGACCCAAGCGCATCGACCCCTTCGATCCGTTCTGCGGGCATGCCGTAGGCCTGTGCCACCTGAACGAAATCAGGTGCAGAGGGTTTGACGCCTTCTGGCTGGATCGCGTTGTCGATCATGTAGCGTTCGATCTCTTGATAGCCGTTGTTGTTCCAGACCAGGAAAATCACCGGGGCGCGTTCATCCATCGCTGTGCCGAGTTCGGACAGGACGAATTGCAGACCGCCATCACCGGTCAGGCACAGAACCGGAATTTCCGGTGTACCGAGCGCCGCACCGATGGCCGCAGGCGCGCCATAACCAAGCGCACCATACCCCGTCGCCGCATTGAACCAGCGGCGCACGGCGGTCATTTCGCACATCAGGTTGCCCGCATAAACGGCCTGCGTGCTGTCACCCACAATGCGCACGCCCGGGATCGCGTCGCGGATCATGTGCAGCATGGCGATCTGTTGCGCATAGGTTTCGCCGATCTCCGAGTGCGCGGCTTGTCGTGTGTCACCTGCGCGGGCTGCGCCACCGTTCGAACGGGTCATGTCCCTTATCTGGTCCAGAAGCGCCCGGACGGCGCGCGCGGCATCGGCCACAATCGGCAAATCCGGCACTCGCGCACGGCCGACCTGCGCACGGTCGCTGTCGATGCGGATCAGGTGCCTGAGCGCGGGCGCGTTGCCATCTTCGTACATGTCGTAATCGGTGCGCCCGAATTGGGTACCGATCGCAAGGACAACGTCCGCCTCCGCCATGATCTTTCGGACGCTCGCAAGGCTGGGGCTGGCGCAAATCTCAAGTGGATGATGGCCGAGCAATCCACGTGCGTTGGTGGTCGTGATCACCGGCGCATCCAGGCGTTCGGCAAGACGGGTGATCTGTGCTGCCGCGCCCACCGCGCCGCCTCCGGCGAGGATCAAGGGGCGCTGCGCATCGGCGAGGGTCCGGGCGGCTTGCAAGATGGCCTCGGGCGGCGCAAGGCCGGTTGCTGGCAATGCCGGCACGTGGTCGGGCACATCAACACGCATCTTCATCACATCAAGGGGCACCTCGATATGCACCGGCCCCGGGCGCGCGCCGGTCATGAGCGCAAAGGCGCGGGTCAGCACGCGATCAAGATCCTCGGCCCGGTGCAGCGTATGGGACCAGAGCGCGACCTCTCGCATCAACGCCTGCTGGTTGGGCAATTCATGCAGGAAGCCTTCCTCAAGGCCATGGGTCGCCACGCAATTCACGCCGGAAACAACCAACATCGGGATGCTGTCGGCGCGGGCCTGCGCCATCGGCGTGATCGCGTTGGTGACACCCGGGCCAGTGATCAAAAGGCAAATGCCTGGCCTGCCGGTGGCACGGGCGTAACCATCGGCCATGAAGCCCGCCGATTGTTCGTGACGGGGCGTGATGTGGCGGATCGGGCTATCGGCGAGGCCGCGATACATCTCGACGGTATGGACCCCGGGAATGCCGAAAATCGTGTCCACGCCGCGCTTTTCCAGATGCGCGACAAGCGCCTCACCCACTGTTTTCATCGCAAACCTCCCTCGGACATCTTTGCCCCGCGCGCGGCGGACGGCGTCATCCCGAATTCTGCCTTGAACGCGCGTGTCATAGCGGTTGCATCCTTGTACCCGGCACGCAAGGCCACCTCGGTGACGCTGTCGCGGGTCTGTTCCATGCGGCGGCGCGCCTCGGCCAGTCTGATGGACCGATAAAGACGCGCAGGCGTCAGCGCGGCGTGGGTGCGAAATGCGGCCTCCAATCCACGCAAGCTAAGGCCGACGCCGCGTGCGACCTCACCGAGCGGCAGGGGGCGTTCCACATTGCGGCGCATCAAGGCGGCCGCGGCCCTTATCTTTCGGTGCGTGGGGACAAGGCGATGCGGATCAGTCAGCGGATCACGCTCGCCATACATGAAAAGGGCGGCCACCTCGATCGCAAGCGCCGCGCCGTGGTCCCGTTCGATCAGCGTCAGCATGAGATCAAGCGTGGTGGTCGCCCCACCGCAAGACGCGCGTTTGCCGTCGATGACATGGCGATCCTGCGTGAACCGGACCTGCGGAAAGGCCTCTGCCGCCTCATCCAGAATATCCCAGTGGCAGGTGGCGCGATGGCCGTCGAGCAGCCCGGCATGCGCCAGGAGATAAGCCCCGGTATCGAGCCCCACAAGCAGGTCGAAGCGGTGCGAGGCGGCGCGCAAGGCGCGTGCGGTGCGCGGGGTCGCCAGCGCGAGATGCCCGTAGCTCGGCATGACAAAAAGGGCGTCACCGTTGTGATCCGAGGTCATCGGTTGTGGCGTCACCGGCAGGCCGCTGGACGAGGCGAGATCCTCCGCCCCGAGGCTTAGGAACGACCAGGTATAAAGCGGTGCGCGGGCAAGCGTATTGGCGGCGCGCAACGGCTCCACCGCATTGGCGAGGCAGAAATTCGAGAAGCCGTCAAAAAGAAGCATGCTGATGCTTTTCGTCTTCTGCATGAAATAATGCGCTTTCTGCATGGCTTTGATTGCGAGGCTATGCGCTGATCGCGGCGGAAGACAAGGGAGGCAGGTCATGCATTTCGGGCTGAGCGACGAGCAGGAGATGATCGTCTCCACCGTGCGGAGTTTTGTGGAAAACGAAATCTATCCGCACGAGGCAGAGGTCGAACGCACCGGCGTCGTGCCCCATGAGATGGCGCAAGATCTGAAACAGAAGGTCATCGACCTTGGGTTTTATGCCTGCAACTTCCCCCAAGAGGTGGGCGGCGCCGGGTTGAAC
>CAZPJO010000055.1:0-10597 GCA_964586895.1 uncultured Roseicyclus sp. | reverse complement strand
CATCCGCACCTACAATTTCCCGCAAGGTCGTATGACGGACCACAGGATCAACTTGACGCTTTACAAGCTGGATCAGGTGATTGGCGGGGATCTTGATGACATCATCGACGCGCTGACCGCCGAGGATCAGGCGATGAAGCTGGCGGAGATGGAGGCGTGAGCCAGACCATCGGCGGGGCGTTGCGCGATATCCGCGACGCGTTGCGTGCCGTCCTGCCCGCCGCCGATGCAGATCGCGAAGCGCGGATGTTGCTTGGCCATGTCACGGGCCGGTCGCAGGCGCGCCTGATTTCCGATCTTGCCGCCACGCTTACCCCCAACGAAATGCGCGGCGTTGATGATGCGCTGGCCGCCCGCCAAAGCCGCCAACCGCTTAGCCAGATCATTGGCAGCACGGAATTCTACGGCCGCCGTTTCCGCGTGACGCGCGATGTCCTTACCCCGCGTTCCGACACCGAAACGCTGATCGACATTGCCCTGTCGGCGCGGTTCGAGAGGGTCCTGGACCTTGGCACCGGGTCGGGCTGCATCCTTGCGACCCTGCTGGTAGAGCACCCGGAGGCGACCGGCTTTGGCACGGATGTGTCCGAAGCCGCGCTTGACGTCGCGGCGCAAAATATCGCGCAGCTCGGGCTTGCGGAGCGTGCCGAATTAAGGACGTCGGACTGGTTTGAAAACGTGGAGGGCCAGTTTGACCTGATCGTGTCGAACCCGCCTTATATCGCGGCGGATGAGATGGCGGGGCTTGCCCCGGACGTCCGCGAGTGGGAGCCGCACCTGGCGCTGACGCCCGGCGATGACGGGTTGTCGGCCTACCGTGCGATCCTTGATGGGATGCCCTCGCATCTGAGGCAGGGGGGACGGGTGATGGTCGAGGTCGGATTTGCCCAAGGTGCCGCGGTAAGTGCGCTTTTCCGCGATGCGGGCCTTGCAGAGGTCGCGTGTCATCCCGACCTGAGTGGCAATGACAGGATTGTCTCGGGCAGGTGGCCTTGAGTGTGGCTTTGAGTGGTTCAAATCCCGTCTGATACCGGCGAAAACCCGCAAATTCGCCGGTATTTCACCGTTTGTGCCAGTTTGCGCTGGACAGGGCCCCGCCCTCATGTTTACTCAACGCATGGTGCGAAAATAGGGCCGTAGCAGTCCCGGCGCACTTTATCTTACCAGACAGCGTGACGGTCAGCGGGGATGCAGGCCATGGCGCAAACTGAGACCAAATTCGGCCCGCAGGATTCGCGAAGCTGCCGACAAACCAGGACAACTGGACCAAAACACACATGAGATCATCGAAGAACCGCTCGCGGTCCAAAGGGAACCGCAACCGCTCTGTCGGAAACATCGTCAACCGCGTGTTTGACAGCTCGGGGCCCGAGGGCAAGGTGCGTGGCACCCCGCAGCAGATCATCGACAAGTACAATCAGCTCACGCGCGATGCGCAACTGAGCAATGATCGCGTGGCCGCCGAAAACTTTCAGCAGCACGCCGAGCATTACCTGCGCATGCTGGCCGAAGCGCAGCGCGAGATGGACGCCAAGCGCGACGCGCAGCAACAGCAGCAGAACAACAACCAGAACAACAACAACCAGAACCCGCAGCAAGGCGGTGGCGACGGGGGCGGCAAGAACAACCGCCGCAACCGTGACCGCGATCAGCAGCCCCAGGGCGGCAGCGATCAATCGCCCCAGCCGCAGGCGGACGCTGCTCAGCAACCTGAGCAGGCCCCCGCCGAGCAGCCAACGCCCGAACAGGGCTCCTTCGATGCGGTGATCGACAATGCCGGGAATGGCGACGCCGGGCTGGTGGAAACACCCGAAAGCGCGCCCAAACCCAAGCGCACGCGGCGTCGGCGCAAGCCCGAAAGCGATGGCGGTGATGGCGGCAGCGGCGGCGATCAATCGAAGCCACCGCAAGAAGCGGCTGAATGATGCAAAGGGCCCCGCGGGGCCCTTTTTCATGGTTGAGCCATGACGCGGGCCAGCGCGCAGAAGCCTTCGATCGGGACCTGTTCGGCGCGGTCCGTGGGGGTAAGGCCCGCCGCGATCAAGCGATCCTCGATATCGGGAGCCGTCCCTTTCAGGGCGGCGCGCAACATCTTGCGGCGTTGCGCGAAGGCCGCTTTGACAACCCGGCTCAGGATGGCGGCGTCGGCCTCGAACCGGGGGGCGGGCAGGGCGTCGAGGTGCACGACGGCGGAATGGACCTTGGGCGGCGGCGTGAAGGCTTCGGGCGGCAGGCCCATCGCGATCCGCACGTCGCAACGCCATTGCGCCAACACGGCCAGACGCCCGTAGGCTTTGCCGCCCGGCTGCGCAACGATCCGGTCGGCCACTTCGCGTTGGAACATCAACGTCAGGCTGTCCCATGGCGGCGGCCAGCGGTCCGGGGTCAGCCAGCGCACCAGCAATTCCGTGCCGACATTATAGGGCAAGTTGGCCACGATCTTGCGCGGGGCCGACAAGTTGGCGGCCCAATCGACGGCCAGCGCGTCGTCGTTCAGGACGGTCAAGCGCCCGGGGTAGGCTTCGGCAATCTCGGCCAAGGCGGGCAGGCAACGTGGGTCTTTCTCGATCGCCACGACCCGGCGCGCGCCCTCGGCCAGAAGCCCGCGCGTCAGCCCGCCGGGGCCGGGCCCGACCTCCAGCACATCTGCGCCTGACAAATCGCCCGCCACGCGCGCGATCTTGGCCGTCAGGTTCAGATCCAGAAGGAAATTCTGCCCCAACGCCTTGCGCGCTGAGAGGCCATGGGTCGCGATGACCTCGCGCAGCGGGGGCAATCCGTCAATCGTGCTCATGCCCGCGCCCGCCGAAGGGCCATATCCCGCGCCATCTCCAGCGCGGCGATCAGGCTTGTCGCGTCGGCCGATCCCGTGCCCGCAATGTCGAATGCTGTGCCGTGATCGGGTGAGGTGCGGATGAACGGCAGGCCAAGCGTCACGTTCACGCCGCCGGAAAAGTCGATGGTCTTGATCGGGACGAGCGCCTGATCATGGTACATCGCCACCGCCGCGTCATAGCCCGCCCGCGCGCCCGCGTGGAACATCGTATCGGCTGACATCGGCCCGGCGAGATCCAGGCCCTTGGCGCGCAGCCGCTCCAACACCGGGATGATCAGCTCGATCTCTTCGCGCCCCATCGCGCCGCCTTCGCCAGCGTGGGGGTTGAGGCCGGTGACCGCAATGCGCGGGGCCGCAATGGCGAAATCGCGGCGCAGGGCGGCATGGGTGATTTCAATCGTCTCCGACAGCAGGGCGTCGGTCAGAGCACCGGGAACATCGGCCAGCGCAATGTGGATCGTGGTTGGTACAACGCGCAGCTCGGGGCAGGCGAGCATCATCACAACGCGTGCCCCACCCGCCAGATGCGCAAGGTATTCGGTGTGGCCGGGAAATCCGAAACCTGCGCCGTCGATCAGCGCCTTTTTGTGGATCGGCCCGGTGGTCAGCGCGGCGGCCATGCCGCGCGTCACCAGATCCACACCGCGCGCGATGGCGTCGATGACGCCTTGGGCATTGGCCGGGTCGGGTGTGCCGGGCGACACCGCGCCGCCAAACGCCAGCGGCAGGACCGGCAGGCCACGTTCAGAGGCCGCTTGCACGTCGGACGGATCGCCCAATTCCACCACAGGCGCGCCGAGGCCGGACAAGTGGCGTGGATCGCCGATCACGAAAAACGGCAGGTCAGGCCCCAGTGCGCGCCATGCCTTCACGGCGATCTCGGGGCCGATGCCCGCGGGTTCCCCGATGCTGAGCGCGATGGGGAGGGGCAGGGAAGGGGATGGGGCTTGGCCCATGGAGCGCGTGCTCAATTCTCGAAGGTGATGCGGGCTTCGGAGCGGAGTTCTTCCAGATAGCCCGTGGAATAGGCGTCCAGCGTCTGTCCGATCAGGCGCTGGCGCACGGCATCGCGGCCCTGGTCCGGTTCGGCCCGCACCCGGTCGCACAGCATCAGCGCCAGAAGCACGCCGCCGTTCGACCGCGTGACGGAGGTCGACATTTCGTTTTCGTCCAGCGCGCGCAGGGCGAGGGCGACATCTTCGGCCAGCTCGCCCGGGGCGATTGTCTGGCGCTGGAAGCCGCCGGGCAGGACGCCGTTGAAATCATTGCAGGTGTCCACCGCGTTGCGCAGGCGCTCGGCCTCGGCGAGGGCCTCGGGCGTGCGGCCACCGGGAATGGCGATGGACACATAATCGACGGCGGTCACGGGCAGGTCGGGGGCTTCGACCTCGCGCTGGCCACGAAACTGGAACAGCGCATAGGCCTGCCCACCGCCAAGGGGGACGGGTTCGGTGACCTGCCCGACGCTCATCGACATGAAGCCGTCGCGCAGCCCTTCGGGCAAGTCGTTGAACCCGCGCCAGCCCGTCACGCCGCCCGCTTCGCGGGTGGGGGCGGCGGAAAACCGGCGCGCGGCTTCGGAAAAGACCTCGGTTCTGCCGCCGATCTGTTCGCGCAGGCGCAGCAATTCGGATACCAGATTGGCCTGGTTCTGCGGCGTGACGGGGATGATGATCTCGGCCAGCAACAACTCGATCCCGCCGCCCAGAACGGTGCCCAGTTCCATCGCGCGGTCCACGTCTTCTTCGCTGACTTGCGCGCGGGCCCCGAAGCGCGCGCGCACCACGTTGCGCCAGGTGATCCCGTTGGCGACGAAATCGCGCACCGTTTCGGGGGCAATGCCCTCGCCGGCCATCTGTTGCAGGAATTGCTCGGGGCCGAGATTGGCGCGCTCGGCGAATTCCTCCAGCCCGTTTTCGATATCCTCGGGCGAGGCTTCGGCGCCAACCGCCACGGCGGCCGCGACCTGAAGGCGTTCGTTGATCAACGCTTCGGTCGCCTGCTGTCGCAGATCGCCCTGGGCGTTCAGCACCTGGAGGAAGCGGGCGCGCTGGTCGATTTCGTAATTCGTGACGACGGCGTCGTCGACCCGCACCGCCACGGCAAAGGGGTTCTGGGCCATGGCCGCCTGCGCACCAAAGATCAGCGTCGCGGCGACCAGCATGGCGAAGGCGTGGCGATGACACCGCGCAAGCCTCCGTTTGGCAGTTTTGATCAGGCCCATATCTTCGCTTACATTCGTCATGCTCAATCCGGCCAATTCTGCTGTGCCATCCCTGTTGGTTCTGTCCGAAAGGCCCGACCGCCTGCGCGCGCCTAGCCCCGGCAACTGCGTGCGATGCTTCGCCCTTCGCGTCCGGCGCCGAAGCCCGCCAGCGAGACGGTGAAGCCAAAGCGCGTCGATGGTTCCACATCCGCCGCCGTCGTATAGCGGCGCGAGACCGAGAATTCCATATCAACGCATTCGTTTTCGTACCCGAAGGAGATGCCGGCTCGGGTCGGCGTGTTCTCGGTGAAATCATAGCGCCAGTTCACGCCCGCATCCCAACCGCTTTGCAATGTGTAATCCGCGTCGAGCGTCCATTCGGCCAGATTATCGGGCCGTTCCTCGCCGATGTCGGCTTCGAGGAAGGTGTAGGTCGAAATGACTTCGTGGTTGTCGCCCATCCAGAACAGCGACAATTCCGAGGATGTGAAGCTGAAGTCGGTGTCGAACAGGGCGCGGTTTATCACGCGAAGGTGATCGTTGAACTGCACATGGGCGGCGACCAGGAAATCCGATTGGGTCCCGTTCAGCCCCGAGCCGTTCGTCAATTGCCCCTGTTCATCGCTGCGCAACACGACGCCGCCTGCGATCGAGTAGTTCAACCCCGAAGGGGCTGCGCGCGTATAGGTCAGGCCAAGGTTGGCGCGGGGGCCGACCTCGCGCTCGTCGGAGCCGGGGAACCGGTCGAGAGAGAACAGGTTCGCCTCGTCGAATTCGACGATGAAGCTGTCTTCGTTGGGCACGCCGTTGCCATAGGTCTCGGACCAGACGAATTGCGCGACCGGCTCGATCACGTGGCGCACGCCGGTGCCCGAGATGGCCTGCAGCGGATAGCGCAATTCGACCGCGCCGTAGGGGGTGAGGCGGGTTTCGGTCCCGTTCAGATCGCCACCTTGCTGCGTCGCGTAGACGCCGCCGTGCAAGGCGCCCTGGAAGGTCACGGCGAGGCCGCCGAAAATCTCGGTCCGGCGCCAATCCAACTCGCCCGAGATGCGGAACACATCGCGGCCATTGGGCGCGTCGCCGACGCTTTCGACCGTGGAAAAGCGGTAAAGGCCCGTCCCCTCAAGCTCTGCCGTCAACGTGCCGCCGATCAGCGATGGCGTATACCGGCGCACGATCTCGGCCTGGGCCACGCGGGTCGGCAAAACGTCGTTGTCCGCACCCTCGCGCAGGGATTGGTAAAACGTGCCACTGGCTTCGATATATTGCGCCCGTTCCACGCGGCTGATGCGCACGAAGCTTTCGAGGATGTCGGGGTCGGGAAAGTCATAGGTGGTCAGGTAACCGCGGTCACTGACCGCCTGGGCCTGCAGGTCGAGGATGAAGCCGCCGCCGATTTCGAATTGTCCATTGGCAAAGAGGTAAGAGCGGGTCGTGTCGTCGGTCAGATCATCCCACGAGACCGCGCCATCGGCCTGCACCCGCCCGTTGCGGAAGGCCTGCCGGTAGCGCAATTCGATGGTTTGGCTGCCGGTGCCGATCCAGGGTGTCACGGTCACGTCGGCATGATCGCCAAGCATGATGAAATAGGGCACGCGCAATTGCGTCCCGGTGCTGTCGTCGGCGCGGATGGAGGGTGCAAGAAATCCTGTCGCGCGTTCCAGTGTCGGGTCGGGCAGGCGCATGCGCGGAAGGTAGAACACCGGAATGCCCATCACGCGGAACGTGGCATTGTCGAAATAAAGCTGCTGCTCCAGCTCGTCATGGACGATCCGGCGCGCGCGGATTTCCCAAAGCGGGGTGGGGTTTTCGAAGCACACCTCGCAGGACGAGGCGACGGCCTGGTAGAGTTGCGTGTAACGCCCGTCGGTGCGGTCGATCTGGGTCGCGGCGATCTGCAATTGCCGATCCAGAACGAGGCGCGCGGATTGCAAAACACCGTTTTGCAGATCCCCCGACAATTCGGCAAATTCGGCGAAGATCTGCGTATTTCCGGCCGCGTCGGTAAGGGTCAAAGGCCCCTGAACGCGCAATTCTTCGGTGGTGCCGTCGAAGGTGATGGATTGGGCCCGAAGACGTGCGCCGTTGTAGAACACCTCGACCGAGCCGTTGGCGGCGACGGAAGCGCTTCCATCGAAGCGGATGTTGTCGGCAATCAACGTCGCAGGCGGCAGCGAAGGGGAACCCTGCGCTGCTAGAGGGGCACCCCAGCAGAGGACCACGGCCACAAGGGCCGCAAACATATGGCGCATGCGGCGCGTCACCCGTCCTCCGTATGCAATAATAGCCCGAGGGCCAAGAGAATTGCGGCAATTGGCGGCGTCCATGCGACAAGTGTTGCCGAAAGCTGGCCGGTTTCGCCCAGAACCTCGGCAAAGCGTCGGATGAACACCACGCCAAAGCCCAGAAGGATCGCCGTGAGCACCATGATGCCGGTCTTGCCAAAGCGTGTGTGTCGCATGGTGAAGCCCGCACCGATCAGGACCATCGCCACCAACAGCAGGGGCGAGGAGAGCTGCATCTGAAACCAGGTGCGGTGTTGCAGCGCTGCGAAGCCCGCATCGTTGAGTTGCCGGATGAAGCCGGGAAGCTCGAAGATCGGAACCGTTTCCGGTTTGCCGAAACTGTCGCGGATCTGCTCGGCGGTCAGCGACGACGGCAGGGTCAGCGTATCAAGCGCGGTCGCATCGGCCTCGGGGTTGTTAGAGCCCGCCAGCGGCCAGCGGCGCACCTCGGTCAGGGTCCAGGCACCTGCATCCAGCACCGCCTCGGCGGCGTCCATGCGGATTTGCAGCTGACCCTCGGCATCGAAGGTGAAGAAGGTGGCGTCAAACAGATGCGTGCCGTCGCCATTGGTCACCTGCGCCCGGATCACGGTCTGCGCGCTGCCGGTGCCCTGGCGCAACCAGAGCCCCTGATTGGACACCGAAACGGTGCGCGTTTCCTGCCCCAAAAGCCGCGCCAGCGTCAGGTCGTATTGCCGCGCCGTGGCGGCCACCAAAGGGTTCAGGATCAGCAGCGACAAAATCCCGATCAGGAATGCGGTGAACATCGGTGCGGCCGCCGATTTCAGCGCCGAGCGTCCGGCCGCGCGCACCACCACCAGTTCCGACGTGCGCGCAAGCCCGAGAAACAGGACCAGCGTGGCAAGCATCACGAAAAGCGGCATCAAACCGTTCAAACTGCGCGGCAGGTTCAAAAGCGCCAACTGCAACACAGCGCCAAAGCCCTGATCGCTGCCGATGCGGCGCAGCTGATCGGCCATGTCGATGGGCAGAAGGATCGCGATGAAAACCGCCAGAACGATCCCGAAGGCGCGCAGGAAACGACCGGCGATATAGGTGTGAAGGATCATGCGGGAATGGCCCCCCATCCCCTGCGCCTGCGCATGGCGAGTGCCGTCATGCACAGGGCCACGGCGGCGGCCAGCGCGGGTTGCAGATAGGCCATTGCCCAGGCGTCGGCATCCGCGCGCACAGCCGCCTCGCCTGCGTTGCGCACGATCTGCATCGGCAGAACCAGCAGAACCGCGATCAGGATCTGCCGCCACACGCCAAAGCGGCTGAACGAGCCGAGCATCAGAGACGCGGCTCCGATCAGCGGCACGAAAATCGCGAAAAGCGATTGCGCCACGCGGTCATGGCCCTCGAAAACCATATGCGCCAAGGGCACGCCCAGGTCTTCGGCGCTTTGGGCATCGGCGCGCAGCAGCGTCAGCGTGGGCAATTCACGGACATCGACCCGCCGCTGCCGGTTGCCGTCCATCAACGCGCCGACGTCGTAGGTGAAGTCGCTGAACGAGATCGTGGCGAGGCGACCGGTGTCCAGGTCGAGTGTCTGCGCAAGCCCGTCGAACATCACCAGACGCGGTCCGCTGTCCGAGCGGACAAGAAGCGCATTGGTGGAGGAATAGGTGACCTCGACCCCGGGGTTTGACGAATCCTGCAAGAACAAGTCCTTGAATTCGCCCAGTTCCGTGATCTCGCGGATATAAACGGTCAACCCGCCGGTCGGGTGGATGAACTCGCCTGCGCGCAGGAACCGCCCCGTCAGATCATCGCGCACCTCATCCTGTCGGTCGATGAACTGGGCGCGCGCGGTGGGCGCCAGAAGGTTGCCCAAAATGCCGACAAGCAAGGCCATCAGAAGGCCGAAGACAAACACAGGCCGCAAAAGCCGGAACGCCGACAGGCCTGCGGTTTGCAAGACCACCAATTCGCTTTCGCCGATCATGCGGTTGAAGATGTAGAGCGTGGCGACAAAGGCCGACACGGGCAGGATAAGCTGCACGATCCACGGCAGGGTCAGGGCGGAAAATTCAAGAAAAACGCTGACGTTCTGGCCATCGGCGATCAGGTCGTCGAACAGGCGCGCGGCCTGGTTGACCCAATAGACCGACACCAGCACGAGGCTGAAGAACCCGAACAGCATGACAAGCTGCCGCAAAACATATCGGTCGTACTGACCCAATGAATTCAAACCCCCATATGCGGTGCTTGATTGGCAGAGCGACCGCGTCATGTGGAATGTAATGGACATTGCGGGCGATGCGTAGGGGTGATCTGGTCAACCCATGATCACCGGCCTAATGTCGCGACCTGAATGTCACGCCTTACATGCGCAGGAGCCGCCCGATGACCACGCCGATCACAGTTGATTTTGCCGAAACCGACCTCGATGCGCTGGCCGAGGCAGAGGGGAAACTGGCGATTCTCGTCACGCCCGAGGGGAAGCTTGATCCCGCCGGACGTCGGGTCAATCGCCTGACCAAGCAAGCCGTGGCGCGGCTTGTCGAAAGCGATGGGTGGGAAAAGGTTAAGGCAGGTCAGGGGGTTGCGCTTGGCTTTCCGGCCGGGCTGGCCGCGAAATCGGTGATGGTCGTCAAGCTGGACCGCCGCCCGAGTGTCGAGGATGCCCGGCGCGCGGGCGCGTCGCTTGCCAAGTTCAAGGGCAAGGACGCGCTGTGCCTGTGTGCGGGGGCGGTGACCCGGGTGAGCGAGGTGGCGCTGGGTCTGGCGCTTCGCGGGTATGACTTCACCGACCACAAGACCGCCGAGACGCCTGAACTGGCGGCGGCGACGATCATGTGCACCAAACCCGACGAGGCAAAAGTCGAAGGCCGCGCCGCGATGGCCGTGGCGGAGGGTGTTTTCTTTACCCGGGATCTGATCAACGAGCCTGCGAACATCCTGACCACGCAGGAATTCGCCGACCGTTTGGCGGCGATGAAGAAAATCGGCCTGAAGGTCGAAGTGCTGGAAGAAAAAGACCTCGAAAAACTGGGGATGCATTCGCTTCTGGGGGTCGGCGAGGGGTCGGAAAGCCCCTCCAAGGTTGTGGTGATGGAATGGAACGGCGGCGGCAAGGAAAAGCCGCTGGCCCTGATCGGCAAGGGGGTTGTGTTCGACACCGGCGGCATCAGCCTCAAGCCTGCGGGCGGCATGGAAGACATGACCATGGACATGGGCGGTGCGGGCGTGGTTTCGGGCGTGATGAAAACGCTGGCCCTGCGCGGTGCGAAAGCCAACGTGGTCGGGATCGTGGGCCTGGTC
>CAZPJO010000054.1:6238-10675 GCA_964586895.1 uncultured Roseicyclus sp. | reverse complement strand
GAGTGCGGGACGTCCCGGGACGGTGTGATATCGGCCAAAACTTTTATCCTCCCTGTGCCGACCCGATGGGTCAGCGCGCCCGGCGCGATGATCTTGACGTCATGACGCCCGAGCCCCCCTACCGTGCCACACAACGATGACCGGTCAAGCCTTACCTGACTTTTTCGCAAACCTTTCGAATTGTAACAGCCCCCACCGCAGCCTTGGCGCGGCGTCCTTCCCGGTCTAGCCATGGAACCCAAGGGAGGGCGCGGCCATGCCACGCGAACACAAGATTGAAAGTCGCGCGCGCGCGGGGCGCATAACCGAAAACCCCGCGCGAGCCGGGCGCACGACCGAAAACCCCGCGCGCGCAGGGCGCACGACCGAAAGCCTCACGCGCGCGGGGCTGAACCTGATCCAGCAGGCGCTATCGATCTATGATGCCGATCTGCGACTGGCCGTGTGCAACCGCCCGTTTCAGGAGATGTTCGGCCTGCCCGCCCGCCTCGTGACCCCCGGCGCGCGGTTCGACGACACCATCCGCTACCTCGTGGAAACCGGCGAATACGGCACGGTCGAGGATCCCGAAAGGTTCATCGCCGACCGCGTGAACCAGGCGCTGGCCTTCGTGCCGCATTACGTTGAACGCACCCGCGCCAACGGGCACACGATTTCCGTCGAAGGCTCGCCACTGCCCGAGGGTGGATGGGTCACGGTCTATACCGACATCACCTCCGTCAAACGGCAGGAATCCCTGCTGCGTGCGCGGTCCGAGGAATTGTCGGATCAGCTTTTGACCCATGCCGAGGAACTCGCGCTCACCAACCGCCGCCTGGAGGCCACCATCGCGCAGCTGCAAGAGGCCAAGGCCGAACTGACCGAGATGGAGGCACGCACCCGCCTCGTCACCGAAATGACCCCCGCCCATATCGCCCATGTCGATGCGCAAGGCATCTACACCTTCACCAACCGCCGCCTCTCGTCGCTTCTGCCGGACCGGCAAAGCGATATCGTAGGCCTGTCGTTCACCGAAGCGCTTGGCCCCGAAACCGCCCGCCTTCTGCGCGACAACCTCACACAGGCCGCCGATGGTACGCCTTGCGTGCGCGAATTCACCGATCCCGCCACCGGGCGGCGCATCCGCACCGCCTTCACCCCAGACCCGACCGCAGGCGGCGGTGTCTACCTTCTGTCCACCGACGTCACCGAAGAGGCGCAGGCCCGCGCCGCGCTGACCCAAACCCGCAAACGCGAAATGGCCGCGCAGCTGACCTCTGGGCTGGCCCATGATTTCGCCAACCTGCTCACCATCATCCTTGGCCTGCAAACCCGGCTCGAAAAGATGCCGCTGCCCGAAGGCGCGCATGACCTGACCTCTGCCACCCGCATGGCCGTGCGGCGCGGCGGCACGCTGCTGGACAAGATCGCCGACATGACCGGTAGCCGCACATTGCAGACCGCGCCCGTCGTGATGCAGGATTTCCTCGATACCTTCACCCCGCTCGCCCGCGCCGCCCTGCCCGAAGGCGTCACCCTGCGCAGTGTCACCGATGTGCCGCACCCTGCTCTGATGCTGGATGCCGGGTCGCTGTCGGACAGCCTGTTGAACCTTGTTCTCAACGCCCGCGATGCCATGGGAGGGGCCGGACAGATCACCATGACTCTGCGCGCGGTGCGCGACACCTGGCTTGAGATCACCGTCGATGACACCGGCGCGGGCTTTTCCGACGACGCGCTGGCCTCCGCGCTCGATCCGTTCTTTACCACCAAGGGCGACGCGGGCACGGGCCTTGGCCTGACGATGGTCTACGATCTGGTGAAACTCGCCGGTGGCACTGTGCGTTTGTCGAACACCGACACTGGCGCGCGTGTATCCTTCCGCTTGCCGCTCCGTCCGGCCGAGGCCGAGGCACGCCCCCGCCTGATCCTGCTGGTCGATGACATGGCCGATCTGCGCGCCGATGTGCGCGAAATGCTCACCGGTCTGGGCCATCAGGTCATCGAAGCCGCCAGCGCGGAAGAGGCCGAAACGCTTGCCGATCTGCCCGGGCTCGACTGGGTGCTGTCGGACATCAAACTGGGCGGGATGGACGGTGTCGCCCTATGCGCCCGCATCGCGGCGCGGCACCCCGACATGAGCCTCGCGCTGATGACCTCGCTGCCGCCGGCCGACCCGTTGCGCGGCGCGGCGGCGGCGCGCTGGCCGGTCCTGTCGAAACCCCTGCGTCCCGGCGATCTCCATCGCCTTCTCGGCACGGAGGTCGCCGGATGAGTGCCCCGCTTGTCACCATACTCGATGACGAACCGCAAATCCGCGCAATGCTTTCCGAAGCGCTCGAAGACGCCGGGTTTCGCACCGCCAGTTTCGCCCGCGCGACCGAGTTCGAGGCCGCTCTGCGCCGCACCACGCCCGATGTCTGCCTGGTCGATCTGGGTCTGCCCGACCGCGACGGGCTGGCCGTGGTGCATCGTCTGGCGCTTGAATCCGGGGCCGCGATCATCATCGTATCGGGCCGCGCGCAGGTGCAGGATCGCGTCGCGGGGCTGGAGCTTGGGGCCGACGATTACATCATCAAACCATTCGATCCGATCGAGGTCGTGGCCCGCGTGCGCGCCCGTCTGCGCGCCCCGAAATCGCGCGACCGCGGCCATTCGACCGCGCGCTTCAACGGCTGGACCGCGCAATTCGACAGCTATGTCCTGATTGCCGAGGACGGAACCGAGACGCCGTTTTCCCACGCAGAGGGCGAGGTGCTGCGGCTGTTTCTGGAGGCTCCCAAACGGCTGATCTCGCGTCAGCAGATGCAGGAAAGCCTAGGCGGCGGCGCAGGCGAAAGTTTCGACCGTGCCATGGATGTCCGCATCTCGCGCCTGCGCACCAAGCTCCGCGAAGACCCGAAAAACCCGCGCCTGATCAAGACGATCTATGGCGCGGGCTACATCTTTCTGGGCGACGTCAGCTGGTCCTAATCCGCGATGACGCGGGCCTCTTTCAGCAGCTCTTCCAATTCGGCACGCAGTTGAACTATTTCATTGCGGTGACGCCCCTCGGGAAGGGCCCCCGCCGCCTCATCAAACGCATCGGTCACATATTCTTCGCCTTCGATGACACGCTCCAACGCGTCGTCGTCGATCTCGTCGAAAAACGCCCGCGCCGATACGACCGTCTTGTTGACACGGCCCATGATCGAGCCGTTGCCATCGGGCGTGCCACCCAGGGCGACAATCATCGCGCTGAGGTGCTGACTGTGGGTATGATGCGTCTCGCGCAGCTTGCGCAGGATCGGTGCCACCTCCGGTTCGGCCTCGGGCAACATCTTGTCATATCCCGCCAGCGCATCGATCGTGCGCGTCAAAGCCTTCTGAACGGCCTTCACGTCACCGGATCCATCGGTGCTTTCTTGCGGCGTCATGGGGTCGACGTTTGGATGCGGTGCAATAGGGCTGGCCATTAAAAACCTCCTGAGGTGTTTTGTAGGTCGTCTGCCATCACAACCCCTGGACCCGCCGTTCGGTTCCACTCCCCCCGGCCGCCTGATAGAAAAGGGCGAACAACCGGGACCGGTAATCGGACAGGAGCAGGTTCGCATGACACATCTCTGGGTCCGCGCCGAAGAACGCGCCAATGAACGCCGTGTCGGGCTGACGCCGGACGGCGCGGGGCGGCTTGTCGCCGCAGGCCTGCGCGTCACCGTCGAAGATAGCCCCGACCGCATAATCCCGACCGCCGCCTACCGCGCCGCGGGCATCGACATCGCGGGGCCCGGCACCTGGCGCGACGCGCCGCCCGAGGCCGTCATCTTCGGCCTCAAGGAACTGCCCGACGACACCGGGCCGCTCACCCATCGCCACATCTTCTTCGGACATGCCTTCAAGGGTCAGCCATCTGGCCGTGCCCTGTTGGATCGCCTCAAAGCAGGCGGCGGTACGCTTCTGGATCTTGAATACCTCGTAGATGCCACCGGTGCCCGCGTCGCCGCCTTTGGGTATTGGGCGGGGTATGTTGGCGCGGCGCTATCCGTTGTCGCATGGGCCGCGCAGCAGGCCGGTCGCGCGATGCCGCCCGTCACCGACTGGCCCAACAAAGACGCGTTGATCGCGCATGTGATGCAAGCCCTGGCGCGGACCGGCCATCGGCGGCCAAGCGCCCTGATCATCGGGGCGCTTGGGCGGACCGGAACCGGCGCGGCGGCCCTGCTTGAAGGGCTCGGCATAGCAGCCACCGGTTGGGATATGTCCGAGACCGCCCATGGCGGGCCGTTCCCCGAAATCCTCGACCATGATCTGTTCCTGAACTGTATCCTCGCCACACCCGGCGTGCCCGTCTTCGTGCCGAACGGCGCAAAGGCCGCCCCGCGCCGCCTGTCGGTGATCGGGGATATCGCCTGCGACCCCGATAGCGATTTTTCACCGATCAAGGTTTATGACCGGACCACCACATGGGATAAACCTGCC
>CAZPJO010000054.1:0-6228 GCA_964586895.1 uncultured Roseicyclus sp. | reverse complement strand
CGCGCCCGTCTTGCGTGTGGCCGATGCGCCGCCGCTCGATGTGATGGCCATCGACAACCTGCCCTCGCTTCTGCCGCTCGAAAGCGCGCAGGACTACGCCGCGCAACTTCTGCCGACGCTTCTCGACCTGCCGCGCGACGCGACCGGCGTGTGGGCGCGGGCCGAAGCGTCGTTCCGCGCGGCGATCTAAAGCAGATCCTCTTCCTGACCCGCGATATCCAAACCCATGGCCTCGGCCCCGGCCTCAAGGTGGTCGGCAAAATGCGGACTTCCGGTCAGGTAATCAAACGTCGGCACCGTCGCTTCGGCCTTGGCCGTGGCCAGCGCTTCGGCGAAATCCTCGGCCTCGAAACTGCCGCGCCCGATCCAGAACACGGCCACCAACTCGGCCTGTTCGTCGCGCCCGAGGCGGTCAACGAAACCGCGCAACTCACCCTCGGCGCGCTCCAATTCGTGGCCCATCAGGATCACCTGCGCCACGTCGCGTGCTGAAATTTCCATTGCACTCCCTCCTGTTCACCGTGCCAGTGAAGCAGTCGGGCGTGCCCCGCGCCTTGATTCAGGACAAACTCAACGGCGGAAGAACATCCATTCGTAAACCGCCGTCGGCATGAACCGCGACAACCGGAACAACAGGCTGAAGCCAAACGGAAACGCCTTTTGGAAATTGTCGGTGGTCATGTGTTCGAACACCTCCTGCGCTGCGGCGTCGGGCGTCATGATGAAGGGTTTGGAATATGGATTGTCGTCCTGCATCCGCGTTTCAATATAGCCGGGGTTCACCAATTGCACCTCGACACCCGTGCCCTTCAGATCCCCGTGCATCGATTCCGCCAGCGACATCAGCCCCGCCTTCGACGCCGAATACCCCACCGCCGCAGGAAGGCCGCGATAGGCCGACAGCGAGCCGGTCAAAACGATATGGCCCGCGTCGCGCTCGACCATCGGCTTGATCACCTGCCCGATGACACGCGCGGCCCCGGTCAGGTTGACGTCGAACAATTGCTCGACCTTCTCGGCATCCCAGTCCTGCGTCTTGATCAGCGTGCCAAGCCCGGCCAGAAACACCATGCCGTCGATTTCACCGACCTCTGCCGCCGCCGCCTTCACCGAGGCGCTGTCGGAGACATCCACCGTGACGATGCTGGCCGGGCCGGGAAGCTCTTTGACCAGTGATTCAAGGCGATCCGCCGTGCGGGCCGACACCACAAGCTCCACGCCCGCGCGGCTCAACGTGTGGGCCAGGCTACGCCCCAACCCTTCCGATGCCCCGACCAGCCAATAGCGTTTCCCGCTCCATTCCCGCATCTTTTGTCCTTTCCGTTCCGCCCCATTGGGGCCATGGCCCAAGCGTCGGGCCGTTGTCATATTTGGGCGGCGCGCCCCTCATGGAACACATATGTCACCAAAGCCGCACTGCAATCCGGGGGAAAGTTTGCGCCAACGCGACCGCGCGCACCCTTCCCGGCGGCGCAGCCCGTGTAATCAGCGGCTGACATCTTCCAGCGGCGGCTCGGGGCGCACGCGATACCGGGCCCCCTTCCACCACAATTTCGCCGCCTGCCAATGGATCAACCCCAACACCCGGCGCGATCCGAACGGCCGCCGCAGCGCCGCGCGCAGGATCGACCGGTTGGTCAACTCGGCGCGTTTGCCCGTCAACGTCGCCAGAACCCCCTCGTTTCCGGTCGCGAACTGAATCCAGATGCCGATGCGGTCGGGGCGGATGTCGAACCGGAACGCATAGCCGCCCTCGATGGGCTGAAACGGCGAGACATGGAAAATCTTCGTGGCGGTCAGCGTATCTTCGCGCCCGATGGGCCGGTGATCGTGATGCGAACACAGATACGAATGCCGATCGCCGAACGTGTTGGACACCTCCGCGATCACCGCGCGCAGCCGCCCCTGCCGATCATGGGCCAACCAGAAAGAAACAGGGTTGAACACATGGCCCAGAACCCTCGGCTGCGCCAGAAGCATCACCTTGCCGTCCGTGACCTCAGCCAGATCATGGGCGGTCAGCACCGCGCGCGCCCAGGGTGCGCCGCGCCCACCCTTGGGCGGGCCGCCATGGTCGCTGTCGTGCAACGAAAAGAACCCGGCCCGATTGCGCCCGAACAATCTCGGGCCCGCCGCAGACCCGGACTCCGCGTCCAGCAACACGTAATCTATCCCATAGCGAAACGCGTTTTCCACGGCCCCTTTACGGCCATGAAACGTCTCGCCCGCGATATGGTCGACGCCTTCGCTCATGCGGCCAGTATAGTCCGATCCCGCGTGCGCAAGCCATCCACCACATCCAGCGCGCTGGCATAGCCGTCTTCATGGAAGCCGTTTTTCATCCACGCGCCGCAGAACCAGGTCGCATTGTCCCCGTTCATGTCACGGATCACCGATTGCGCCGCCAGCGCCGCCAGATCATAGACCGGATGCGCGAAATCGACCTCGTCATAAATCAGCGCCTCGTTGATCGGCGCGCGGCTGTTGAGGGTCACGAACAGCGGATCACTTTCCGGGATCGGCTGCAGGCAATTCATCCAATACGTCAGGTCGATGGGCCCACCATCATGACCCGGACGTTCGGTATAATTCCAACTGCTCCAGGTCGCGCGCCGCTTGGGCATCGCGCTGGCATCGGCATGCAGGACCGCGCGGTTGGGCTGATACCGCACCGCACTCAGCGCCGCTTCCTCCGCCGGTGTCGGATCGGCCAACAGGGCCAGCGACTGATCGGAATGGGTGGCAAAGACCACCTCGTCAAACGCCTCCCAATGTCCGCCCATGCGGATCTCGACACCTGTTGCAGTGCGCTTGACCGCCTCGACCCCTTGGCCAAGCCGAATATCGATCCCGCGCGTGCGCATCGCGTGCTCCAGCCGGGTGACATATTCAATCGACCCGCCCTTGACCGTATACCATTGGTGCTGGCCGGTGTGGTGCAACAGGTGATGGTTCTGGAAAAACCGCACCATCGCCTGCGCCGGGAAATCCATGATCTCCTCTTTCGGCGTCGACCAGATCGCGCCCGAAATCGGCGTGATGTAATACTCCCGGAACCACTGGCCCATGCCAAGCTGATCCAGAAAGTCGCGCAGATTGATCGTGCTGTCGGTCGCAAGCTCGTTCGCTCGCGCGTTGAACCGCATCAGGTCACGCACCATGCGTAGGAACCCCGGGCGCAACGCGTTGCCCGGTTGCGCAAACAACGCCTGCATGCTGCGCAGCCCGTATTCGATCCGCCCGCCGTCGATGGAGGCCGCGAACGACATGTCCGATTTGGCCACCGGAACCTCAAGCTCGTGGAACAGCTTCACCAGATTGGGGTAATTGACCTCGTTGAACACGATGAACCCGGTATCGACCGGTTGATCGCCGTTCTTGCCCGCGATCACCGTGCGGGCGTGCCCGCCCAACCGGCCCTCGGCCTCGATCAATGTCACCCGGCAATCTGTGCCCAGATGATAGGCCGCCGCCATGCCGGAAATCCCGGCCCCGATCACGGCAATTCGTTTCGGGATGGCACCCGGTGTTTCAAACGGCATTCATTTCCCCTGACCTCATATTCTTGGTTCAACGGGTTACGGCGCGCAACTGCAAGTAGATCAAAGAAAAACGCCCGAAAACGCATTCATTTCGTATGAAAATTTTTCACTGCGCTGTTATTTGTGATCCACCCTAGGGAATCGTGCGTAAGACGGATATGCTGTTCGCGAACGACCACGCTGAAGAAACAGTTGCGATCCCCCGGGCGGCCTCAGACAAGGCCTATGCGTTGGGGAAAGCGCTGCGTGGGAAAACCGTGACGGCACACGAAGTAACAGATGCACATTGGGTGACACGCATGTCGGCCATTGCGCAGGATCAAGATCGGAAGGCCTTCGCCGAACTCTTTCGGCACTTTGCCCCTCGGGTGAAGGGTTTTCTGATGAAATCCGGGGCCGATGAAAGCCTCGCTGAGGAATGTATGCAGGACGTCATGGCCACACTTTGGCACAAGGCTCACATGTATGATCCGTCGCGCGCCTCTGTCGCGACGTGGATCTTCACGATTGCCCGCAATCGGAAGATCGATCTGCTGCGCCGTTATGCGCGGCCCGAGCCCGAAGATCTGCCCTGGGGGCCCGAACAGGCCCCCGATCAGGCGGATGTCATCGCCCTGCAACAGGATACCGGACGGCTGGCACACGCGATCGCCAAGCTGCCCGCCAAGCAACGCGAGCTGATCCAGCACGCCTATTTCGGTGATCTTTCCCATTCGGAAATCGCCGTCGAGACCGGTCTGCCCCTTGGCACGATCAAGTCCCGGATTAGGTTGGCCCTGGAACGGTTAAGACATTCAATGACCTAAGCAGACTTCTACACCACCAATACAGACCATGCAGACGACAGACCAAATGACAGAAATTAAACATCATGCGCCCGATGATATTCTCATGGGCTACGCAACCGGTGCGTTACCGCGCGCTTTCGACCTTGTGATCGCAAGCCACGTCTCGCTCTGCGACGACGCGCGTGCCCGGCTGGAAGCCTTCGAGGCGATCGGCGGTGCTGTTCTCGAAGATCTCGATCAGGTCGCGCTTGCCGAAGACAGCCTCGATCAAACCCTCGCAAAGATCAGTGGCCTTGAAACCCCTGACCGCCCCATCGTGATGCCCGGCACCTTTCCGATGCCCCTGCGCGATGCCGTCGGCGGCGATGAACAGGCCGTGCGCTGGCGTTATATCGGGCGCGGGGTCAAGCAATGCGTGCTCTATTCCGACGAAAACGGCACCGCGCGCCTTCTGAAAATCCCCGCCGGTCGCTCCATGCCGGAACACAGCCACAATGGCACAGAGATGACGCTCGTGCTCAAAGGCGCGTTTCGCGATGAAGATGGCGTCTTCGCGCGCGGCGATATCGAGGTGGCCGACACCAACGTCAGTCACCAACCCGTGGCCGAGCCGGGCGAGGATTGCATCTGCCTCGTGGCGACCGATGCCCGCCTCAAGTTCCAGGGCCTCCTGCCGCGCATCGCACAGCCGTTCCTCGGTATCTGACCCAGGTCATCGCGAAAGCCGCCCCATGAACCGCTTCGGCCCCTCGCGTGGCGAGCTGAAGCTTCGCCTCGCCATCAGCGTCGCAGGGCTCGCCTTCCTGATCGGGGGATTCCTGCGCACCGGCATCTTCGGGATCGCCTCTCTGGAAATCGTGATCATCGGCGCGGCCTTCTTCGGCGGATCGGCCCTCTGGTCCGGCTGGCAACTCTGGACCTCCCGGCACGACTGAACGCATGGCATCCGGGGCTTTGCGGAACGCGCCTTTCTTTGGTATCGCCACGCTCAAGTGCCACCCCAAGGCGCCGGGCCAAGCCCCGATCAACCCCGCGAAAGGACCGCCCAAATGACCACCGGCGCCATCATCCGCCTTGTGCTGCAAGCACTCGTCTTCATCGCCTGGGCCTTCCTGACCTATCGCATGCTCGTCACTCTGCGCACCCGCAGTGAACAGCAAACCGGCCAGGCCTCCGGTGGCATGCTGGCGCAGTTCAAGCACTGGATGAAAAGCGACGAAGATAAGCAGGATCGCAAAACGCTTGTGTTCCTGACCTTCGTGCTGGTCGCGATGAACCTGATGAATGCCCTTGGGACTGCCACCTGATCCAACAATGGCAGAGCCCTTCGTCTACGCACCGCCCGACACCCCGCTCGACCTGATCCACGAAGATCACGACCTGATCATCGTCAACAAACCCGCGGGCCTCCTGTCGGTGCCGGGCAAGGGCGAACACCTCGCCGATTGCCTGATCACCCGCCTGCAAGGCGTCTTTCCCGAAGCGCTTTTGGTCCACCGCCTCGACATGGACACCTCCGGAGTCATGGTCTTTGCACGAACCCCCTCGGCACAACGCCACCTCGGCCTGCAATTCGAAAAACGGCACATGAAAAAGACCTACATCGCCCGCGTCTGGGGCGAGGTTGCCGAAAAACAGGGCCATATCGACCTGCCTCTGATCGTCGATTGGCCCAACCGCCCCCTGCAGCATGTGAACCATGAAACCGGCAAGCCGGCACAAACCGATTGGCGCAGGCTGAAAGTCGAAGACGGCACCACACGGATGCGGCTCTTCCCGAAAACCGGCCGCTCGCACCAGCTCCGCGTCCACATGCGCGAAATCGGCCACCCGATCCTGGGCGATCCGTTCTATGCCACAGGCGAAGCGCGCGATTTCCCCCGCCTGATGCTCCACTC
>CAZPJO010000053.1:3591-10687 GCA_964586895.1 uncultured Roseicyclus sp. | reverse complement strand
GGTTCGAGATGGCGCTGATCACCCTGATCGCGCTGACGTTTTTCTGGATCTCGCTGTCGGTCTCGACTGTGACCATCGGCGTCGCGCGCCTGTTCCTCAGCCGCCCCGTCGCCGCCCCCGAACCCGGCCCCGCGATGGATGTGGCCCTTCTGGTGCCCTGCTATAACGAGGTGCCCTGGGACGTCTTCGGCAATGCCTGCGCCATGCTCGAAGCGCTGGATGCCAACCCGACCGATCACCGCTATACGCTTTTCATCCTGTCCGACACGCGCGATGAACCCACCGCCGAGCAGGAATTGCGCGCCTTCGCCACCCTGCGCGCGCGCCTGCCGGATCACATCCGCCTGCATTACCGCCGCCGTGCGATGAACACCGATCGCAAGGTCGGCAACCTGGCCGATTGGGTGGAAACCTGGGGCGGGGCGCATGATGCCATGCTGGTGCTCGATGCCGATAGCCTGATGTCGGGGGCCGCCATCGTGGCGCTGACCGATGAGCTTTCGGCCGACGCGTCCGCGGGCCTTATCCAATCCTTCCCGCAGCTTTTCGGTGCCGAAACCGTCTTCGCCCGGGTGCAGCAATTCGCCTCCACCATCTACGGCGCGGTGCTGGCCGAGGGGCTGGCCACGTGGTCCGACCGCGAGGGCAATTATTGGGGCCATAACGCGATCATCCGCACCGCCGCCTTCGCCACTTGCGCGGGCCTGCCCAAGGTCCGGACCATTACTGGCAAGGGCGCGCTGATCCTCAGCCATGATTTTGTCGAGGCGGGCCTTTTGCGCCGGGCCGGGTGGGGCGTGCGCTTCAGCCCCCGCATCAAGGGCAGCTACGAGGAAGTCCCCGCCACCCTGATCGATTACGTGATCCGCGACCAACGCTGGTGCCAGGGCAATCTGCAACACCTCAAACTGCTGGCGTCGCGCGGCTTTCATGGCGTCAGCCGCTTCCACCTGTTCCACGGCGCGGTGAGCTACCTGCTTTCGCCGATGTGGTTCCTGCTGCTGCTGACCTGGGCGCTGATCGGCACCGGCACCGACAACAACGTCATCGTCTATTTCTCCGGCCTCAATCCGCAGGTGCAATGGCCCGAAATGGATGCCGTGCACTCGACCGCGCTGCTGGTGTTCATGTATGGCATGCTGCTCGCGCCCAAGGCGCTCGGTGCGGCGGCGATCGGCTCCATCGGGTTGCGTGTCGCCGAACTGGGCGGCCCGCTGCGGTTTGCGGCGTCGTTTGTGGCCGAACTCATCCTTTCCATCCTCTATGCGCCGATCCTGATGGTGCAGCAGACGCTGGCCGTGCTGCGTACGATCTCGGGCCTGCGCGTCGATTGGAAACCGCAGACCCGCGCGGGCGGGCGGTATGGCGTGTGGTCGATGCTGAAATTCCATTGGCTCGAAACCATTGCGGGCGCGGGCCTTCTGACGGGTATGGCGGCGGGCATCGTCTCGCTCTGGCTTCTGCCGATTGCCGCGTCGCTGGCGTTTGCCGTGCCGCTTTCGGCCTTCTCGGGGCTGAACCTGACCCGGTTCCGCGCCACCGCGCGGGCCATGGGCACGCCCGAGGTCTACGCAGCACCTGCCATCATCAGCGCCGCCAAGGCCCACCGCGCCGAGCTGCGCGCCACGCTCAGCGCCACGCCCAAAGCGGCGGAATAACATCCCCACTCGGTCGCCGCGCCGCTCCTCGGATCAGCGCGGCCTGCCGCGCAAACCCTCCTCGCAGCCGCTCAATTTTCCGGCAAAGCCTCGTACCAATCCAGCGCCAGATCGGCCCATCCGCGCGGCACCGCGTGCCCGCCCGGAAACAGCGCAAAGCTGAGCGATCCTGCGTCGCACGACGTCCAGTCCCGCTGCCAATAATAGCCCTCGTTGGTGATCTCGTCGGGCGCGGATCGGGCGCATCCGTTGGTCTCGCGCCAGATCTCCATGCCCGCGAACACGTCGCCCTGCCGCACCGCCCCGTCGCGGAACACACGCCCTTCAATCGGAACCGTCCCGTCCGTCCAGCCATGCGTATGCAACACGTCCACCGCCCCCGCGCAGGCGTCCAGCGCCGGATGCGGTCGCCAGAAGGATCCCGCCACCGGCGCATAGGCCCGCGCGATATCGGGCGCGTCGCAGGCCAGGTAGGATGTCATCGACCCCCCGATGGAAAAGCCCGCCACCATGACGTTGTCGCGGTCGATCCCGTGGATCTCGGCGGCATGGCTCAACACTTCCTCGAAGAACGCCGCCTCGTCGCGCAGCGGCTCGAAGTCCGGATGGAACGACCAGGTTGCGCCGAATTGTGATCCCTCGCGGCGCAACCCCTGCGGGCCGATCACCGCATAGCCGCGCGCATTCATCGCCGCGCCAAGCATGTTCACCATCCCCGCGCCGCGCCCGCCCGCCCCGTGCAACATCATCACGGCGGGGTAGGGGCCGGGGCCCTCGGGCAGCGCGATGTGATACGCGCCCATCGGCACCGTGCAGGCCCCCTCGGATTCCGCGCAATCGGCCAACGCCGGGCTGCCCGCACCGACACATGCCAGCCCGATCAAGACCTTACGAACGCTCAACCGGCAATCCTTCCCTGATCCAACCCGGCCCCGCGCCCGAGCCCAACATGCCCTCGGGCACGTCGATTATGTTGCTGAACCCGGCCTCGGTCAGTCGGTTGGTCAGCCGCGAAGACCGCACCCCCCGCGCACAGATCAGGGCCACGCGCGCGTCCCTCGCGCCGCCCGTCAGTTCAGCCAAGGCTTGCGTGAAATCCTCCCGCCGCATGTCCAGCCGATGGCCCGACGCGGGGCTTCCGGTGGCTTGCCATTCGTCGGGGCGGCGGATGTCGATCAACACGATCTCGCCCGCGACCGCCATCTCATGGGCCTGCGTCACGCTGATCTGTTGGCCGACATTCTCCGACAGCGCCGCATAGAACAGGTTGCGCCCCTCGGTCGCGGCGAAGCCCGCCCCAACCAGCGTCAGCGCGCCCGCGCCGATCAGAAATCTTCTGCGCGACACGTCAGGACGCCTCCAGATATCCGCCGACAATCTCGGCCATCATCTCGGGCCCCAAAACCGGGGGCAGCAGCGTCAGAACCTCGCCCGTGCCATCCAGCAAGTAAATGAACGAGCCGTGCGAAAACACCGTGCCATAAAACGGATCCACGAAAAGCTCTTCGAATTCAACGGAATAGGCGTCATAGGCCACCTGCAACGCCGCCTCCGATCCGGTCAGGCCGACAAACTCCGGGTGATGCATATGCAACGCGTCCCCCATCGTCTCGACCGTGTCCCGTTCGGGGTCCACGGTGATCATCACCGGGCGCAACGCCATGCCGTCCTCGCCCAGGATATCCACAATCGACGCCATCGTCGGGAACACCGCCGAACAGATCTCCTGACAATTCGCGTAGCCGAAGAACACCAATTGATGCTGCCCATCCGGGTCCACTTGCGTGCGCACTTCGCCCGTGTGGTCGATCAATTCGAACGCGCCGCCAAGCCCGTCCTCCAACGATTGCGCCGAGGCCGCCCCGGCGCAGAGACACAATGCAACTGCCAGTGATCTCACCGTGTGACCTCCCACGCCTCGGCCCATGTCTCGCCGGTGCCGAGGTAGCCTTCGCCCTCGATCTCGGCCAACACGCGCGGATCGTTGCGATACCACCGCCCGTCCATGGCCGCCGCCTCGGGTTGCTCTTCCGCCCAGGCGTCGGTCCAGCCATTGGCCGTGACCCACTCCTCGGACCCAACCTCGCGGATCATCTGCACCAGATAGACGTTGGTCGCGCCAAGGAACTCGTCCTCGATCATCAACCCGTCCACCTCGACCTGCATCCCGCAAAATGGCCCAAGATCGACCGCCGCGCCGGTGAAAATCCCCTGGTTGTTCTTGTTGGGATAGGTCAGCACGCCATCGGCGGCGCGCAGCAGGCCCAATTGACGCCCCGTGGCGCAGGCATTGGCGCAATCGCCCGCGACTTCGCACAACATATCAACGACTTCCGCCTCAAACCGCGCGGGCTCTTCCCAGGCAAGGTTCCACGATCGCGCCTCGGATTCTGCCGAAAACGGGCCCTCTTGGGCTGCGACGGGGGCGGCCACAAAGGCCAACGGAACAAGATATTTCCACATCGCCTCAGCCCTCCGGGTTCGGGATCGCGAAGCCGGGAACGACGCCGAAATCCGTGTGGTTGATGTTGGTGATCCCGTGGTCCTCGACCACCGCGTCGATCACCAGGTAATCCAAACCGTCGCGTGCAAAATGCTGCCCCGCGACCGTGATATCATGGCTCGCCAGCTCAAGCTGCGTCTGCCCGCTCGCGCTCTGATCATCGCCGCCGATGCTCAGGATCATGTAAACCGTGCCATCCTCGGCCAGCAGGCCCACCGGAATGCCGCCCGCCGAACACCAGATCGCGCAGGTGTGGTGCGCCGTGCCCTGCACCGCGTCCGGGCCACCCATCACGCCCGAAAAATAACACCAGGTATCAATCACTTCGCCCCGGATCTGCACCTCTTCGCCTTGCGCAAAGACCGGTGCCGCCGCGCAGATAAGCGCCGCCGCCAAACCATATCGCATTTCAGAATTCTCCCGTTTTGTCCCTTTTGTCGCAGCCTAGCAGGCCCCGCGCCGATCTCGTCATCACAATTTCTGGCGCGCACGCCCCAAGCGCCTTGGCCAGCGGTTTGAGCCGCGCAAAGCCCCCCGCGCAAACCCTTTGTGCCTGTCCGCCAATACGCTACCTAATCCCCATGACGCCCGCCAATAACACCCGCCTCGCCTCTGCCATCGTGATCGGCATCGGCATCCTTTACGGCATCTATTGGCTGCCCGTCCGACAGGTCGCGGCGATGGGCCTGACCGGCGCATGGGGCACCCTGGCGATCACGCTGGCGGGCACGGCGCTTCTTGTGCCGTTCGTGCTGCGCCGCCCCTCGACCCTGCGCCGCGCCGATCCATGGGCGCTGGCCGCCGTGGCACTTGGGGGCGGGGCCTTCGCGCTTTATTCCATCGGCTTTGTCTACGGCCATGTGGCGATGATCATCCTGTTGTGGTTCCTCACCCCGGTCTGGAGCACGCTTCTGACCCGCTATATCCTCGGCTGGTCCACCACCGCGCTGCGCCTTTGGGCCATCGCCATCGGGCTTGCCGGTCTCGCCATCATGCTGAGCGCGGGCGGGCAGGTCCCGGTGCCGCGCAATGTCGGCGAATGGCTGGCGCTTCTGGCGGGGATGCTTTGGGCGGTGTCGACCACCGGCGTGCGCATCCGCCCCGAAATGGCCCCCATGGCCGCGGGCCTTGTCTTCACCGCGGGCGCGGCCCTCAGCAGCCTGATCCTCGCGCTGCTGCTGTCCGATTGGCCCGATCCAGCGGCCATCACCCGGCCCGCGCTTTTGACCTTCACCACCATCGGCATCGGCGCTGTGTGGTGGGGCGGGGCCATGGCCGCGTTGATGTGGGCGGCCGCCCGCCTCGACCCGGCGCGCGTCGGGATCCTGCTGATGGCCGAGGTCCTGATCGGCTCCGCCACGGCCGCGATCTGGGCGGGCGAAACGCTTGGCGCCGCGCAACTGATCGGCGGCGCCCTGGTTCTCGCAGCGGCGGTGATGGAGGTCTGGCCGACCCGGACGGCGAGCACCGCCCCCGTGCGCCCGCCCGGTGCCCCGTGACGGGCATTTCGATACGTCCGTCTCCGCGCGATCGTGCGCCTCTGGGCTGCCTTGCTCATGACGCAGCGCCTGCGAAATTCCACGCGAGTATTCGCCTTCTGGTTTGCCTTGATCCGCGCTGAGCGCTCCGATTCGACGCGGCACTGTGGGGGAGGACCCGGATTTTGTCACGAAAGTTCCGGGTGATCCCAACCCATCCACAGCGGTTCAGCCGATCTCTCGGAAAAGACATCGCTTTGTAATCAATGGGAATTTCATACAGATCCCGCGCTTTTGATGCGCCGCCCTGCTCTTTCCCCCCCCAATACAGGGTAAATTTTTGCCCGCAGCATCAATATCCTGATAGGTCAGTGGGTATCGCAAAAGTATACAGGTGTGCACCGACAGGTAAGAGAGGAGTGTCTCCATGACGATCTTTCCCCCGCAGGACATCGCAGACCGGATCGGCCTGAACGCAGATGGCATTACCGTGATCGAAGCAAAGATAATCTGGTCGCGCCGCGACCCCTACACCTGCTGGATCGAAGCGTTGGTCGAGATCGAGATCGCCTATCGCACCGACGAGGCCCTCGTCGTCCTCCGGCACCGGGTGCTGGTCAATACCGGGATCTCTCGCATCGGCGGGACCCGCGCCCGTCTTGTGCGCGCCGCCGCCCTTCTGACCGCCACGACGCGCGGTCCCGCGACACCCGAACGCAGGCCAGCGCCCCTGGCTGCATGACCTGAGCCTGCCGCTCAGGATTGCCTGTCGTCCCTGTCCTGGACGGCATCGGTCGCGACCTGTCTGCCTCGGGTCTCGACATGTCACTTGCCCCTCGGCTCCACGCCGGGGGGCCTTTTCTGTCCGGGATCAGGCCGCAGTCTCCAACCCGAACGCATCATGGAGCGCCTGTACCGCCAGCTCCATATACTTCCGGTCGATCAATACGCTGACCTTGATCTCGGACGTCGTGATCACCTTGATGTTGACGCCCTCGTCGCGCAGCGTCTGGAACATCTTGGCTGCCACACCGGCGTGGCTGCGCATCCCGATGCCCACGATCGACACCTTCGCCACATCCGTGTCCGCGACCAGCCCGGCGAACCCGATATCGCCCGCCTCTTTTGCGTCGGCCAGCGCCTTTTCCGCCCGCGCGACCTCGCCGACCGGGCAGGAGAACGTCATATCCGTCATGCCCGCGTCCGAGATGTTCTGCACGATCATGTCCACGTTCACGCCCGCCTCGGCCAATGGCCCAAAGATCGCCGCAGCGATGCCGGGGCGGTCCTCGACGCTTTGCAGGGTCATCTTCGCCTCGTCCCGGGAATAGGCCACACCGGCCACGACATTGCTTTCCATGATCTCATCCTCTGAACAAACCAGCGTGCCCGCGTCATCCGACGGCTCTTCGAACGATGACAGCACCCGCAGGCGCACCTTGTAGCGCATCGCCAAT
>CAZPJO010000053.1:0-3545 GCA_964586895.1 uncultured Roseicyclus sp. | reverse complement strand
CCGACCCGCCGCGCCCCAGCGTTGTGATCCGCCCCTCTGGCGAAAGCCCCTGGAACCCCGCCACAACCGCCACGCGCATGCCCTCGCCGAATTTCCCGTTGATATTCTCGGTCGGGATGTCCTCGATCCGCGCGCTCGCATGGGCCGAGGTTGTCAAAAGCGGCACCTGCCACCCCTGCCACGACCGCGCCGGCACGTCCATTTCCTGCAAGGTTAACGCCATTAACCCCGCCGTCACGTTCTCGCCACTCGACACCACCGCATCATATTCACGCGCGTCGTAGAACGGGCCGGTCTCCTCGACAAAGCCCACCAGCTTGTTGGTCTCTCCGCTCATCGCGCTGACGATGACGATGACGTCATAGCCGTTCGCAACCTCGCGCCCCACACGCTTGGCGGCGCGGCGGATACGGTCAAGCGTGGCAACAGACGTGCCTCCGAATTTCATCACGAGAATGGGCATGGATCGGGTCCCGGCAAAGGTTGCGCCGCGTCTTACGGGGCAGGCGAAGGGGAGGCAAGGCCCGCCCCCTCAAATCGCATGCGGCCGCCCGTCCCAATTCTCGAAACACCCCGTGCTCCCCATCCCCAATTCCGCGAACCGCGCGCTCAGACCCGCGACGCTTTCCGCCACCGAAATCCCGGCCTGCGCGCCGCCCATGTCCGTGCGCACCCAACCCGGATGGTAAATGCCCACCGCGATCCCCTCGGGCCTCAGCGCCGCTGAAAGGTTCATCCCAAGGTTCAACGCCGCCGCCTTCGACGTGCGGTAGATCAACGAACTGCCCGATGCCTTGGTCGACGATCCCATCTGGCTGCTGATGATGGCCACCTTCGCCCCGTCCGCCGCGCGCAGGTTCGGCAACAAAGCCTGCACCGACAGGAACACGCCCGTCACATTCGCCGCAAAGGTCTTGGCCCACAAATCCGCCGCGTAGCCGGTGCCAAGGTCTTCGCCCTTGTCGATATAGACGCCTGCGTTGCACACCAACATATCCACCGCCGCGCCTTCCAGGCCCGCCGCCATCGCCGTGATGGAGGCCGGGTCCGTCACGTCAAGCGCCGCGCCCGTCGTGCCATCGCGCGACGTCGCGGTGACCTTATGGCCCGCCGCGCGGTAGGTCTCGGCCAGGCCAAGCCCGATGCCACGATTGCCGCCGGTGATGAGGATATGCATGGGCGATGGTCCTTTCGTTCATTGCACCACACAGGTAGCCCGAATGCGCGATGCACCAAAGCGGGCGCACAACGGCCCCGCCAATCGCGCGGCTTGCCCCCCATCAACGCCCCAAAACACCTTCCCCTCCCCCCCGTCTCCGTTATCGTGCCCCCATGCGCCATCTCCTGCTTTGTCTCGCCCTGCTTCTCACCACGCCGCTGCGTGCGGATCCCACCATTGGCATCGCCTTCCCGCCGGTCTCCACACCCGACCACCGCGCCTTCACCATCGCCGCGCTGGACCCGCTTGGCGTCCAACACATCCGCATCGCCGAGGCCTGGTCGCGCCGCCCGCTTCACCCTGCGCCCGACGATTTCGCCCCGCTTGTCCGCCGCATCACCCAATTGCGCGCGGCCGGCCTTCATATCCTGCTGACTGTCGAGCTCCGCGCCCCCGATGCCGCCTGTGGCGCGCGCAACGAACATGCCTGCGTGATCCGCGATGACGCCCCGTTCGAGGCCTATCTGAGCAATCTTCTGCAAGCCGTCGGTGATGATCTCGACGCGATCCAGATCGGCAATGAATGGGACAACCGCTTCCCCGGAAGCACCTCCGAATTCCTCGCGATCCACGCCCGCGCCGCCGCCGTGATCCGCGCAGAGCGTCCCGACCTCACGCTGGTTCTGGGTGGCGTCACGGGCCGCGCGGGCCTCTCGCACGCGCTCTGCTTCGAAGGCGATGACCACGGCGTGCCGGGCCTGCGCGATGAGGAAGCGCGGCAATGGCTCTGCAACCGTGGCATGGCCTTCAACGAGGCTGCGCAGGCCGCCGTGTCCGCCGCGCTGGCCATCGCCGATTACGACGTGGCCGACATCCACCTCTACGACGCGCCCGGCCTCTGGCCCGGGGCTGTGGCGTGGATGCAGGCCCATACCGACCGGCCCGTCTGGGTCACCGAATTCGGCGGCCCCTGGCCCTGGAACGAGCCCTCCGACCCGGACTATCAGGCGACACGTCTTGCCACTTATCTCGACACAATCGGCGCGCTTCCGATCGGGCGCGCCTATTACTTCAAGCTCACCGATGACCCCACCACCTACCATTCGCTTTCGGGTCTCTATGATGGGCAAGGCGCTGCGAAACCGGCGCTTTCCGTCTTTTCCGAATGGATGAATACGCGGCGATGAAACCCTGTGATCACGGGTTAAGAAAGCGTAAACAAAATTTTCCTTATGCAGAAATAACAATCAGTTAGGTCCCTTGTGCACGCGTGCACAGGACGCCTTGCACGGGCGGTCCGGCCCGCCTAGGCTCACAGGGCCCAACCGGAGCGCGCCGATGCAATTCACCGCCCAAGATCTCCAGGATGCCGCCGATCTGGTCTACACCCAGATGGCCCCCACGCCCCAATACGCCTGGCCGCAACTGGCCCAAAGGCTCGGCTGCGAGGTCTGGGTCAAGCACGAGAACCATACCCCCACCGGCGCCTTCAAGGTGCGCGGCGGCATCACCTATATCGACTGGCTCACACGCACCCATCCCGACATCACCGGCATCTGCACCGCCACCCGCGGCAACCACGGCCAAAGCCAGGCCCGCGCCGCCGTAGCGGCCGGATTGAGTGCAAAAGTCTACGTGCCCCACGGCAACTCGGTCGAAAAGAACGCCGCCATGCGCGCCTTCGGTGCCGAGGTGATCGAACACGGGCAGGATTTCGAACAGGCCCGCGCCGAAGCCATCCGCGTAGCGCAAGCCGAAGGCCTGATGATCGTCCCGCCGTTCCACAAGGAAATCGTTCGCGGCGTCGCCACCTACGCGTTTGAGCTTCTCACAGCGGTCCCCGACCTCGACACGATCTACGTCCCCATCGGCTGCGGCTCGGGGGTCTGCGGCACCATCCTCGCCCGCGACGCGCTGGGGGCAAAAGCCGAGGTCGTGGGCGTCGTCAGCGCAAACGCCCAGACCGCCAAACTCTCGGTCGAGGCGGGCGAACTGATCGAAACCGAGACCGCAGTGACATTCGCCGATGGAATGGCCGTCCGCGTCCCGATCCAGGACGCCTACGATATCTACAGCACCGGCGCGGCCCGCATCCTCGCAGTCTCCGACACGGAGGTCGCCGATGCCATCCGCGTCTATTATCACGATCTTCACAACCTCGCCGAAGGCGCTGGCGCCGCCCCCCTCGCTGCCCTGATGCAGGAACGTGACCGGATGCGTGGCAAGAAAGCAGGCGTGATCCTGTGCGGCGGCAACATCGATACCAATTGGTTTGTGACGATCCTGCAGGGCGGCGTCCCTAAGGTCTAAGGCGGGTTCATCCCTTAGAAAGGGGCGCTGCCCCCGACGCCTGTCGCCCCAGAGGGGCGCCACTAAAGTGCGGCGT